>JAYEIA010000058.1:0-14703 GCA_034659855.1 Bacteroidota bacterium | reverse complement strand
AAAAAGACGAAATAGCTCGCTATTACTTACTTTTTTTGAGTTGTAAAATAATAAATTAGTTTGTTAAAAAAGCAAATATATTTTTGCACAGCTCCTAAGTATTTGCAAGCCGTTGCTCGCCTTTAATGTGGGCTTAGAAGCCGGGTAAGTAATTATTGTGGCAATTATAGTGCTTATTTTTAATCTGATATTTAAATTTACCCAAGTATCTAAAAAACAGTGGGTTCAAATTAGTTCAGGAGTTATTGCAGGCATCGCAATACACATGGCAATGATTCGAGCAGAAAACTTATTTTAATTTCAGTGTTCTGAATATTTCATCGCTGTTATCGTTGCTGTTTCTTTTCATGATTTTAAAGTAGCTTTTAAAATCGGTGGTATAAATAAAATTTTCTTCGGTAAGTTTCAATTCAAATTCAAAATCTTTATCAGGAATAATTGTCACCGACAAAAACTCTTCATGTACAGTATATTGCTTATTTCCGGAAGTTGTGAAATTATGTACGGGAGCACCGTTCTTGTCATAAACTATTTTCTTTTTATTGTCATAAGCCAATAATCCATTGTTATAATATACTTTTTTAAACATCCCGTTATAGGCTATGTTGCCGTCGCTGTAGTAGATGTTTTTGTACCCCGGTTCGTAGATTTTCTTCCCGTTTTTGTAATAATATCTTTTAAAGCGTTGGTTATAAACCGATTGTTTATTGTTGTAATATATGGAATGATAAGAGGAATCAAAGGCAATGGTTCCGTTATCGTGATATAAATCGGCTCCCTCTTGGGCTTGAGAACTTCCGACAAGGGCAATAAATAGTATGGTGGCAAAGATTGTCTTGTAAAACATAATTGTCTTTTTTTACTTTATACGCTAAAAATAAATATTTGTTGCAAAAAGAGAGCATAAATTTTATAAAAATTTGATTTTTCTGTAATCCGGAGCTTGCTGAAAAGCTCAGGAGTGTATTAATTTTGTGATTAGTTTTAATGTGAATAAATTGTAAAAATGAGATCCTTTTGAGTAGAAAAAAACATAATGCTTATCCGTTTAATTTTTCAAACTCTTCTTAACGGATAGAAAATTAATTATTTCGCTCGGTAAAAACTGTCGCTTATCCTAAAGGGTGTAGTTGATTGCCTGCACAGTGTGTAATTCTCGGAAAAATAAGAGGATAAGCATTTTTTAATAAATTGGGCTAATATGATTTCAACGGATTTAAACATTTTTGTGTAAAATTACCTAATTTTTTAAACTTATAAGTTTAAATAACTGTATTGTAGTTTTTAAATTACTTTTCGCTGTCTAATTAAAAAGTTTTTTTGCCTTTTTCGGGGCAAATAAAAAAGCCCTATTTGCAGTACAAATAAGACCTTCTTTGTTGTCAATGTGCCCGGAACAAGAATCGAACTTGCACTCCAAAAATAGGAACATGGCCCTCAACCATGCGCGTCTACCGGTTCCGCCACCCGGGCAATTAAATATAAATGAAAACCAATGTGCCCGGAACAGGAATCGAACCTGCAAGTCCAAAAGGACACATGAACCTGAATCATGCGCGTCTGCCAATTCCGCCATCCGGGCCGGATTCTCATTTTTGGGATTGCAAATATAGAATCTTTTTAAATAAATGAAAAAATATTTAAGCTTAACTTGTCCGAAAAATGAGATTATGGTATCGAGAATTAGTGTATTGACTTATTTTAGAGGCCGTGCGTCAAAGCTTTTATAATACCCCGGTTTTGTTTTATCTTTTTTAGGGTCAATATATTTTATACAACATGTTTGTACACTTTCCTTAATAAATTTATAATTTCGCAACCATATTATTATAGTTATAAAATTTGAAAATATGAAAATGAGAGAACTGGAAATTCAAATGAGCGCTAATGCTCTGGTTCGTAGTCTGCAAAAGCCGGCTTCGGAATTCACAAAGTATGATATTATAAAGTATATCAACGACCATAAGATTAAAATGTTGGATTTCAGGTATGTCGGCGGAGACGGAAAACTGAAAACACTGAATTTTGTAATAACCGGCAAAGATTATTTGGAGTCTATTTTCTCTACCGGAGAACGCGTGGACGGTTCAAGCTTGTTTACATACCTACATGCCGCTTCGAGTGATTTGTATGTTATTCCGAGATTTAGTACCGCGTTCTTAAATCCCTTTACGGAGCAGCCCACCTTAGAGATTTTATGTTCTTTTTACACCCGAGACGGCAAGCCCTTGGAAAGTTCTCCGGAGTACGTTCTCAGAAAGGCAACCAACTACTTTTATGAAAATACCGGACTTCGCTTCAAAGCCATGGGAGAACTGGAGTATTATATTTTCAGTGAGCAAGACGATTTATTTCCTGCCGGCGATCAAAAAGGTTACCATGCCTCAGAACCCTTTACAAATTACGAGGCCATTAGAACAGAAGCCATGCGCCTGATTGCACAATGTGGGGGTAAAATTAAGTACGGCCATTCCGAAGTCGGAAATTTTTCGGCAAACGGCATGAAATACGAACAACATGAAATTGAGTTTATGCCCGTGGAGCCTATTGATGCCGTAGAGCAATTAATTCTGGCAAAATGGATTTTGAGAATGCTCGGCAGAAAATATGGGGTTTCTATAAGTTTTGCCCCAAAAATTACGACCGGCCAAGCAGGAAGCGGAATGCACATTCATTTTATGGCCGAGAAAGACGGAAAAAATATTATGGCCGATGAAGTGGGACTAACAGAATTGTCCAAGAAAATGATTGCGGGTATGCTTACCAAGGCTCAATCGCTTACAGCTTTTGGTAATACTTTACCGACTTCATATTTGCGTTTGGTGCCCAACCAAGAAGCTCCGGTAAAAGTTTGTTGGGGCGACAGTAATCGATCTGTTCTGGTCAGAGTGCCTTTGGGTTGGATAGAAAAAACAAACATGATAAAAGATGCCAACCCGCAAGAGTACAGCGATATTCCATACATTACAGGAAAACAGACGGCTGAACTCAGAGTCCCGGATGGTTCTGCCGACTTGTATTTACTATTGGCCGGAATGATTCTTTCTGCCGAGTACGGCATCAATTCTGACAACGCTCTGACCAAGGCTAAAGAGTTGTACGTAAATGTTAACATTTTTGCTCCCGAAAACAAAGCACTTCATGACAGTTTGGAGTCCTTACCCGACTCTTGCGTTAAATCAGCGGACTATTTGGAGCGCGACAGAGAGTTTTATCAAAAATCAGGAATCTTTCCGGAGGGGACTATTGATAATATCATGGACAAACTCAGAGCGTTCAATGATGCAAACTTAAGAGCTGAATTGGAACAAGACCCTGAAAAACTCAGAGTTTTGGTGAATAAATACATTCACAGGATGTAATCAATAAAGTAGTGAATAAAAAAACCGCCGACTGAACTATCAGACCGGCGGTTTTCTTTTGATTATTTAATTACATGTGCTTAAGCAAATGTGTAATGATTTTTGTCATCTTAGGTTCGGCAATTCCCGCTACATCTTGTACTTCGTCGTGAGTCGTTTCTCCTTCCGGATCAACGGGCTCATCAGTATTTGTAATAATAGACAAACCGAAAACCCTCATCCCCTGATGATGAGCAACGATGACTTCCGGCACGGTGGACATTCCCGTAGAGTCTGCTCCCAGGAGACGGAACATTTTATACTCAGCCGGAGTTTCAAGTGTTGGACCTTGACTGCCGCAATATACTCCTTGGCGTAATTTAATATTGTATGCCTTGCCGGCTTCTTCGGCAATGTTTATCAGCTCGGCATTGTAAACCTTGCTCATATCCGGAAAGCGAGTGCCAAACTCTTCCATGTTTTTCCCTCTCAACGGATTATCTCCGAAAAAATTTATATGGTCATTAATTATCATGATATCCCCTTGATTAAATTCGGGGTTTAATCCGCCGGCGGCATTGGATACAATTAGGGTTTCGGCACCTAAAAGTTTCATTACTCTAACGGGCAAAGTTAATTCTTGCATGCTGTATCCTTCGTAATAATGGAATCTGCCTTGCATGGCAACAATGGATTTTCCGCCCAATTTTCCGAAAATAAGCTTTCCGCCGTGTCCTTCCACAGTTGAGGTCGGAAAGTTTGGTATCTTATCATAGTCATAACTTTCAGAAATATCTATTTTGTCGCCTAAACCTCCCAGTCCGCTTCCTAAAATTATCCCGACTTCAGGTTTCACACTGATGTTTTTTAGTAAGAATTCCGATGCCTTTGTTATGTTTTGTATCATTTGTAAAAGTTTAATTTACGGTTTTTAGAATGCTAAGGTAGATATATTTTATTTTTTGATAAAAAAAATATCAGTTATACAAATAATAGGTCGTTAAAATTTTGACCTTTGAGCGTGCTTGCACCTCAAAGCGTCTAAAATTGAGTCCGTTAGCTAATTTGATGCAATTTGTTATATTGTTGATAATTAATTATTTATAAAAATGTATCGAACCATTGACAAACACATTGGTGACTATTCTTTCTTTTTCAATGCCCTGTAAATTCAAGCACAGGATAGAAATTCATGTTTTTTTAATCGTAGAGTGATGACCTATAGTTAACCCCGTATGGAATGAAATGTGGGGTTCATAAAATTCGCATTAAATAAAATTTCGTAGGAATAATCGGTTTTCAATGTTCATCTTTGCATATATCCGTAAACAGAATTTTAGTAAATTAGCATTTTTATAATATGCAAAAGCATATTAATTATTACATTTGTGCAAAACAAAATATTAATATTTTGAGCAATAAAAAGTCAACAGATTTAATTATAAAGGATGGGTTAACAGTAACGGTGAACCCCAAAGAGGACGTTTTACAAAATGCCTCCATTGTTATCAAGCACGGGCTGATTCTTGATATTGATACCCCTGAAACAATAGACGGTAAATATACTGCACCTCAGACCATTGATGCAAGTAAAAAAATAGTAATGCCGGGTTTGGTAAATACGCATACACACTCAGCAATGACCGTTTTTCGCGGGTTTGCCGATGATATTCCGTTGCGTGCTTGGTTAATGGATAATATTTTTCCTTTGGAAGAGCGGTTTGTAAGTCCTAAAATGGTAAAAACAGGGATGAGTTTGGCAATCGCAGAAATGATAATGTCGGGTACAACCACATTTAACGATATGTACTACTACCAAGGAGATGCCGCTGATATTGTAAAAAAAATGGGTATGCGTGCCCTATTAACCGAAAGTATTGCAGATTTTAAAGTCCCGAACAGCAAAGATTATCTTGAAAGTATTAAGTATTCTAAAGCTTTAGCAGAAAACTATAAAAATGATTCTTTAATCACAATTGGAGCATCAGTTCATGCACCATATACGAGTAATCCCGAAATATTATTGGCGGTCAAAGAATTTACAGACAGCAATAATTTGATTTTTGATATTCATGTGGCCGAAACTCAGTGGGAAATAGAAACCATTCAAAAAAAATACGGAAAATCACCGGTCAAGTTTTTAGACGATCTGCGAATTTTGAATCAAAGAACAGTTGCCGCACATTCTATTCACCTGAATTCTGAGGATATCGAAATATACAAGAATCGTCAAGTGGGAGTCGCTCATAATCCGGAGTGCAATATGAAAATATCAAGCGGCATATCTCCCGTACCGCAATTTCTTGCCAACGGAATAAAAGTAGGCTTGGGAACCGACGGTGCGGCAAGTAACAATAATCTTGATATGTTTGAAGAAATGCATACTATGGCATTATTGCATAAACTTTCAAGCGGAAATCCCACGACCCTTACAGCACGTCAGGCTGTTCGAATAGCGACTATGGGCGGAGCAGAAGTTTTGGGGATGGAGAATGAAATTGGTTCAATAGAGAAAGGAAAAAAAGCCGATATCATCACTCTGGATATTGATAATGTGAGAGCAACCCCAATGTATGACCCCTATTCAGCCTTGGTTTATTCGCTCAACGGTTCCGATGTTTGTGATTCTGTAATTGACGGCAAACTTGTGATGCAAGGCGGAAGCCTTGTTCATAATTCTCTCGAAGAAGTTATTCGAGAAGCAAATATTTGTGCTGAAGATGTCCGACAAAAATTCAAATAATCGTTTAATCCTTGATTTAAATAATAATAAAATCATATAATCCATCCAATAATATGCCTACAAAAATAATCGCAAAATACAAACCAAATAACCACATAAGAATAGTAACAGCCGCTTCACTTTTTGATGGGCATGATGCCGCCATTAATGTCATGCGCAGAATTATACAAGCCTCCGGAGTGGAGGTTATTCATTTGGGGCATAATCGCTCGGTGCAGGAGATTGTGGATTGTGCCGTGCAGGAAGATGCTCAGGCAATAGCAATTACATCCTACCAAGGCGGGCATATTGAGTTTTTTAAATATATGAAAGAACTTCTGGTTGAAAAAGGCCGGCCCGGAATAAAAATTTTCGGCGGCGGCGGCGGCGTTATCTTGCCCGAAGAAATTAAAGCATTGCACGACTTTGGTATCAACCGTATTTATTCTCCCGATGACGGAAGAACTATGGGATTGCAGGGCATGATAAATGATTTGATTGAACAATCTGATTTTCCTGTCATCAGCAAAACTATTCCGAATTTGGAAGATATTAAACGTGCAGATATTAACTCCATAGCTCGCTCAATTTCATTGGCAGAAAGTTTTCCGGATAAAATTAAAGATTTACTGACTTCGATAAAGCAAGCCAATGCATCGAATGATATTCCGGTTTTAGGTATCACGGGTACCGGCGGTTCAGGAAAATCTTCATTAGTTGATGAATTAGTACTCAGGTATTTGGGCGATTTTGAAGAAAAAAAAATTGCAATTATATCGGTTGATCCATCAAAGCGAAAAACCGGCGGAGCATTACTCGGCGACCGAATACGAATGAACAGCATTAATAATGACAGAGTGTATATGCGATCCCTGGCTACTCGTCAAGCCAATTTGGCGATGTCTCCGCATGTTGCCAATGCGCTCGAAATTGTTAAGGCGGCCGGCTACGACCTTATTATTTTGGAAACTTCCGGAATAGGGCAGTCCGATACTGAAATTACCGACCACAGTGATGTCTCCATGTATGTTATGACTCCGGAATACGGAGCGGCTACTCAATTAGAAAAAATTGATATGCTTGATTTTGCCGATATTATTGCCGTTAATAAATTTGACAAAAGAGGAGCTTTAGATGCTCTTAAAGATGTAAAGAAACAATATCAACGAAATCATGAATTATTTGACCGAGCATTTGATGATATGCCAATATACGGTACGGTGGCTTCTCAATTTAACGACAGTGGAGTAAATAAATTTTATGTGGCATTGATGAAAGAGATTACCGAAAAAACCGGTAAAAATTTTATCGGGAAATATACCTTGACGGATGAGATGCAAAAGAAAATACAAATAATTCCGCCCAAGCGGGTCAGGTATCTTTCAGAAATTGCCGAAACCATTCGAGAGTATAATACATGGACTGAAAAACAAGCGGAAGTTGCCGGCAAATTGTATGCTTTCGAGAAAACCATGCATTCATTTTCAGATCAGGACGGCCCGGCAATAGATGCGGTAAAACAATTGTACAAAAAAACGGAATTGAATTTAGACCCTCACAATAAAAAAATTCTGGAAGACTGGAAATATAAAGAAATAAATTATGAAGGGGATGAATTTGTGTATCAAGTCAGAGGACGAGACTTCAAAGTACAAACCTATACTGAAAGTTTGTCCGGAACTCGAATTCCCAAAATATCGTTACCTAAATATAAGGATTGGGGAGAGCTTTTAAAGTGGAACCTCAGAGAAAATGTTCCCGGAGTTTTCCCGTTTGCAGCCGGCGTATTCCCGTTCAAAAGAGAGGGCGAAGATCCCACTCGAATGTTTGCCGGAGAAGGAGGACCGGAACGTACCAATAAACGATTCCACTATGTTTCACTCGATATGCCGGCCAAAAGACTGTCCACCGCTTTCGATTCTGTTACATTATATGGTGAAAACCCCAACCGCCGACCCGATATATACGGAAAGATTGGAAATTCCGGTGTTTCCATAGCTTGTCTCGATGATGCCAAAAAACTGTATTCCGGCTTTGAACTGACAAATCCTAAGACCTCTGTTTCAATGACAATCAACGGACCGGCTCCTATCATGACAGCATTTTTTATGAATGCAGCCATAGATCAGGAATGCGAAAAATATATCATTGAGAACGGGTTGGAGAATGAAATCGAACAAAAAATAAGTACCATATATAAGGTCAAGAAAACAAAACGCCCCAAATATAAAGGAAATTTACCTAAGGGAAATAACGGCCTGGGTTTGATGCTTTTGGGGGTTACCGGGAAAGATGTTTTGCCCCAAGATATATATCACAAGATAGCGGCAGAGACGATAACTAAAGTACGAGGAACGGTTCAAGCGGATATACTTAAAGAAGATCAAGCACAAAACACATGTATATACTCTACCGATTTTTCGTTAAAGTTGATGGGAGATATGCAGGAATATTTTATTGAAAACGGCGTGCGTAATTTTTATTCGGTATCCATTTCCGGCTATCATATAGCCGAAGCAGGAGCCAATCCTATTTCGCAGTTGGCCTTTACACTTTCTAACGGCTTTACATATGTGGAGTATTACGCCTCCCGAGGAATGGATATTAATAAGTTTGCACCAAATTTATCCTTTTTCTTTTCAAACGGATTAGATCCGGAATATTCAGTAATGGGACGTGTGGCACGAATTATTTGGGCAAAAGCAATGAAAGAGAAATATGGTGCCGATGAGCGTTCTCAAAAATTGAAATATCATATTCAAACTTCCGGGCGGTCGTTGCATGCCCAAGAAATTGATTTTAATGATATTCGTACTAGTTTGCAAGCTCTATATGCCATCTACGATAATTGTAATTCGTTGCATACCAATGCCTACGATGAAGCGATTACAACCCCGACAGAAGAATCGGTTCGAAGAGCCATGGCCATACAGTTAATTATTAATCACGAATTGGGATTGGCCAAAAATCAGAACCCACTGCAAGGAGCTTTTATTATTGAAGAACTTACCGACTTGGTAGAGGAAGCCGTATTGGTCGAATTTGACAGAATAACAGAACGGGGAGGAGTACTCGGAGCCATGGAAACCATGTACCAGCGAGGAAAAATTCAGGAAGAAAGTTTGCATTACGAAAATATGAAACATTCCGGCAAACTGCCGATTATGGGAGTTAACACATTTCTGTCTTCAAAAGGTTCGCCGACAGTTACCCCGGGAGAAGTTATTCGGGCAACTGAAGATGAAAAAGAACAGCAAATTGAAATGTTGGAGGATTTGCATAATACCAAGGCCGAACAATCTGCGGAATCTATTGATAAATTGAAAGAATCAGCCGTCAATAACAGAAATATTTTTGCGGAACTCATGGAAACGGCCAAAACATGTTCCATAGGGCAAATAACCGCTGCATTATTTCAGGTTGGCGGAAAGTACAGAAGAAATATGTAGTCTTGTCTATGATTTGTATAGACTAAAACCCCTAAACGATAACATTTTTATTCCGAATAATACGATTTTGTTTATACATTTGGCCCTTGTAATATTTAATTTAAAAATATATTTAATTATGAAAAAAATAACTTTTATCTTTTTTTTAATGGCAATTAGTGTTGGTTTGTCTGCACAATTGGTCAATGAAGATTTCGAAGCTTATACTGTGGGTAACGGTATTGCAGAAGACGCCGGTGCGCCTTGGACTACATGGAGTAATGCTCCGGGTACAAGTGAAGATCCGGTGATTTCAGATGTAATGGCAAACAGTGGCACACAGTCAGTTTATGTTGCCTCCGGAAATGACGGGGTTTTAGAACTGGGAGATCAAACTGTCGGAAGATATCGAATAGATTTTGATATTAATATAGAACCCGAAAAGTTTGGCTACTTTAATGTATTGCAGGATTTTGACGGAGGAAATTCATTGTGGGGAACACAATTCTATTTTAGAGCAGGCGGTACAGGAAGCGTTGATGCCGGCGGAGGAGATGCTGCAACCTTCGATTATACTCCGGGAGAATGGATACATATCCGGATATTTATTGATATTGATAATGATTTTGCTACCATTGTTTTGGACGGAACAGAATTGGTCAGCTGGACTTGGAGTACCGGAGCTTTTGGCGGAAATGATCTCAACCAATTAGGTGCAATGAATTTTTATGCATGGGAAGAAGAAGGAACAGCGGGATATTATTTCGATGATGTTATTGTTACGGAATTGCCTGCGTTTGATCCTCCGCAAAATCTTACCGCAACACTCGCAGAAGATGATATCAGCCTCACCTGGGATGAACCTGTTTCAGGAGCACCGGACAGTTATATTCTCGTAAGAAACGGACAAGAACTGGCTTCGGGATTAGATGTTACATCCTATGATGACCTTAACTTATATCCGGGACCATACACATACATCGTAATGGCTTATGATCCGGACCAAGGATATTCTTCAGCATCTAACGAAGCCTCTGAAACTGTGGCAGGTGGTGTTGCACGTGACTTAGTATTGTACGAAATAGGAACAGGAACATGGTGCACATATTGCCCGGGATCTGCAATGGGAGCTGATGATATGGTCGAAAACGGACATGATGTTGCTATTTTGGAATATCATTACGGCGATGGGTACGAAAATCCAACTTCTTTAGCTCGTATTGATTATTATGGAATTGCAAGCTATCCTACTTCTGTTATCGACGGGATAAATGTATTTTCAGGAGGAAGTGCTACTGAAACGTTGTATCCGTCTTATTTAAACTATTATAATTCGAGGATAAGCGTTCCGTCTCTATACACCTTAGGTATGGATATTACTCATGTAGCGGATGAAACATTTAATGTAAATATAGATGTAACAGAGGAATACGAATATCTTACAGGTGACGTAACTTTGCATGTAGCTATCACTGAATCGCATATTCCTGATTCATGGTTGGTAATGGATGAAGTAAATTTCTTTTGTTTTGATATGTTGCCCGATGCTACAGGAACACTACTTGATTTTTCTTCCGGCACAACCGATAATTTAAATCAGGATTTTACATTGGACATGTCAATTCATGATATTAATAACTGCGAAGTGGTTGCATTTGTTCAAGATGAGGATTCAAAAGAAATCATTAATGCAGTAAAATTGGATTTGGAAGTATTAGGCTTAGATGTTAATTCTTTAACAAACTCTAATATCAATATTTATCCAAACCCGGTAAAAGACAGGCTTACTGTTGAAACAGTGGGAGTATCTGAAATCGAAATTTTTGATATATCAGGGAAAGTCGTCTATTCAGATGAATTAAAACAAAACAAAGAGGTCATTAATTTTACGTCATTTAACCAAGGCGTTTACTTTGTTAAAGTTACAACTAACAATGAGACTGTAACCCAAAAAGTTGTACTTGTAAAGTAGTCTGTGTTTTTATAACAGACAGTAAAAATATTCATTAAAATATACATTGAAAAAAAAAGTCAAACCTAATTGTTTGGCTTTTTTTTTCTTGTTTTAAGAAAAAAACTATTACTTCGTTTCCGGTTTTGATAAGAACAACCTTTTAAAATAATTAAACAATGAAAATTACAAACACAATTATAAGTGGTACAGGCAGTTATATTCCAACAGAGAAAGTTGCCAATTCAGCCTTCCTCTCTCAGGATTTTTATGATGAAAAGCAACAAAAAATTAATTCTTCCGGGGAAGAGATAATTCGAAAATTTGAAAAAATTACCGGAATCAAAGAAAGAAGATATATAAAAGATGACATGAAAACATCTGATACTGCAGCAATAGCCGCCAAAAGAGCTATAGATGATGCAGGTATTGACCCTGAAAGTATAGACCAAATTATTTTAGCTCACAATTATGGCGATGTTCAAGCAAAATCATTGCATTCGGATATGGTACCGAGTTTAGCCTCGCGAGTAAAATCTATTCTGGGAATTGAGAATCCGAATTGTGTTGCTTATGATATATTATTCGGATGTCCGGGCTGGATTCAAGGAGTTATACAGGCACACTCATATATAAAATCGGGAATGGGGAATCGGTTTTTAGTTATCGGGGCAGAGAGCCTCTCAAGAGTTAATGACAAATACGACAGAGACTCCATGATTTATGCCGACGGTGCAGGAGCAACAATCGTTGAAGGGATTCAAAGCAATAAGAAAAAAGGTTTTTTATCAGCATCAATGCGTACAGATACAAAAAATGAAGCTTATTATTTATTTTCAGGAAAATCAAATAACCCGGAAGTTAATCCTAAATACAGATACATAAAAATGCACGGCAGAAAAATTTATGAATATGCACTTTCTAATGTCCCGCAAGCTATGGAATTAGCATTAGAACGGTCAGGCTCTAAAATTGAAAATTTAAAAAAAATATTTATTCATCAGGCTAATGAAAAAATGGATGAAGCAATGGTAAATAGATTTTATCGGCTGTATAAAAAGGGAAATATGATTCCTGAGAATATTATGCCTATGAGTATACATGGGCTGGGAAATAGTTCTGTGGCTACAATTCCTACACTTTTTGACGGCGTAAGAAAGGGAGTTTATAAAAATCAGGAACTTTTTGAAAACGATTTATTAATATTTGCTTCGGTAGGGGCAGGCATGAATATTAATTCTTTTGTTTACAGGTATTAACCAAATATTTTTAACAAAATATTCTTGTCAAAAAAAATCATTTTTCTAACTTTGAAACTTTGATAAAGAGTATAAACTAATTTTTATTATAAAAAATATACAGGGAAAAATACAAATAGAATTTAATTTTTAAATGCCCTGGAATATACGAACTAAAAACAGATCATTATGTCATTCAAAACCATTAAACCCGGAGTAGTATCAGGAAAGGACTTGAAAAAATTGTTGGATATTGCAAAAAATAATGAATTTGCAATGCCTGCAGTTAATGTTACAGGTACAAATACAGCCAATGCAGCTCTTGAGGCCGCAGCAAAAGTAAATTCTCCGATTATTATTCAAGCTTCAAATGGGGGGGCACAGTTTTTTGCCGGCAAATCTATTGATAATTCCAATTACCAAGCGTCGGTAGCAGGAGCCGTTTCAATGGCCAAACACATTCACAATATGGCCGCAGCATACAATGTTCCTGTTGTGTTGCACACCGATCATGCCGCAAAAAAATTGCTGCCGTGGATTGACGGAATGCTCGATGAAGGCGAAAAATTCTTCAAAGAAACCGGCAAACCTCTTTTTAGTTCTCACATGCTGGATTTGTCCGAAGAGACATTGGAAGAAAATATTGAAATTAGTGTCAAATATCTTAAACGAATGGACAAGATGGGAATGACACTTGAGATAGAGCTTGGTGTAACAGGAGGCGAAGAAGACGGTGTTGATAATACAGACATTGATAATGCCGATTTATATACTCAGCCCGAGGAAGTCGCTTATGCTTACGAGAAACTCTTGGAAGTAAGTGATAATTTCACCATCGCCGCATCATTTGGTAATGTACATGGGGTATACAAACCCGGAAATGTTACGTTGACACCTGATATTTTGAAAAATTCACAAGTTTATATTTCCGAGAAATTTAAAACCACCGAAAAACCGGTAAACTTTGTGTTTCACGGCGGATCCGGCTCTGATCAAAAAGATATTCGAGAAGCAATATCCTACGGTGTAATTAAAATGAATATTGATACAGATACTCAGTGGGCATTTTGGGATGGTGTGCGAAGCTATGAGAAAGACAGCAAAGCCTATCTTCAAGGACAAATCGGAAACCCCGAAGGAGAAGATGTCCCGAACAAGAAAAAATATGATCCCAGAAAATGGCTCAGAGCAGCCGAAGAGTCTATGGTTAAAAGGCTGGAGCAAGCTTTTGAAGACCTGAATTGCATAGGAAAAAACGAATTACTTTAGATAAAACAAGACCGGCACTTCATAAAGGGAGAGTCGGTCAAGTTTTGGCTTTACATAAACGTCCGCACTTGAAGGGGATGATAAAAAAAAGAACATTATGGCAGAAGAAAATACAGGCTGGTTTAGTCGGATTGACAAAGGAATTGTTACCGAAACCAGAGATAAAAAGGAAGTAAAGGAGGGCATGTGGTACAAATGTCCTCAATGCAATAAAATTGTTACAACTGAGGAGCATGAAAAAAACATAGGAGTTTGCTCCGCTTGCGGGCACCATTCCCGAATATCCTCGGTAAAGTATTTTGAGCTGATATTTGATGACAACAAATATACGGAGATTAATTCCGAAATAAGATCGTCCGATCCTTTAGGATTTGTTGACAGGAAACCCTACGTCAATCGACTGAAAGCTGCTCACGAAAAAACTAATCTAAATGATGCTGTAACAACAGTTTATGGCGAGATTGACGGTCAAATGACAGCTGTTGCCTCCATGAATTTTGAATTTATCGGAGGCTCAATGGGAGCTGTTGTCGGCGAAAAAATTGTACGACTTATTGATTTTTGCATTGATAAAAAAATGCCCCTGATTATATTCTCAAAATCAGGAGGAGCAAGAATGATGGAAGCGGCTTTGTCGCTTATGCAATTGGCAAAAATATCATCAAAACTCACCTTGCTTGCGGAGGCAAAATTACCCTATATTTCATTTCTGTTGGATCCGACAACCGGCGGTGTAACAGCCTCGTATGCTATG
>JAYEIA010000057.1:0-3061 GCA_034659855.1 Bacteroidota bacterium | reverse complement strand
GTTATAAAGTTGAAAGTTTATAAAGTTAAAGTACTAAAAATAAGAGTTTTAAGTTAATTATAAAATAATTTATAAAGTCCTGATAATTAAGCACATAACTTATTTTGCTAAAAAAATACTTTTTAGACCCGACTCAGTAGTAACACATAAATTTTTCCTTATTTTAATATTGTTATATTACAGATAATCAGTTGAATTATTGCACCATTATACCATTAAATAATTGTATCATTAACTTAGTTGAGGCTTATTGAATATGAAAATAAAAAGTTCGGAATTTATCAAAAGCAGTTCAAAAGTTGAACAATGTCCAAATACAAAAATGCCGGAATATGCATTTATAGGGCGCTCCAATGTTGGTAAATCCTCGTTGATTAATATGCTTATCAATCGTAAAAAACTGGCAAGTACGTCATCGGCTCCGGGGAAAACACGGCTCATCAATCATTTTCTGATAAATGATGCTTGGTATATAGCCGATTTACCGGGCTATGGCTATGCCAAACGTTCAAAGGTGGAAAGAAGGCAGTGGAAGGCATTCACTGATGATTATTTCAGCAAACGGGAGAATTTGGCTTGTGTTTTTGTTTTGTTGGATTCACGTCGAGAGCCATTGCCTATAGATATTGAATTTATGAACTATCTGGGGGGAATAGGACTGCCTTTTATAATGGTATTTACTAAAACGGATAAAATTGGAAAACTGCAAAAAAGTCAATTAAAAAAACAATATGAAGATAAAATGCGAGATATTTGGGAATATCTGCCCGAAATTCTTTATACATCAATGGTTAACAGTAAGGGCCGCGAAGAGTTTCTGGAGTCGGTTTCGCAGATAAATTCAAATTTTAACAAGTAATTTTGGGATAAATGTCAGAAACGACTGATACCTCTTTTTATAATTGAACAATCCCTGAGCTCTACAAGCAGATTTTAACCCTTATATTTTAAACGGTTAATAATTTGACTTTTACAAAGAGTGTATTTGTTGAATAGCAAGGTATTGTATCATTAAATAATTAAACCATTTAAAAAGTATAATCAATATTTATGAAAATAAAACCGGAACAAATACCTGCAGAATTGAAACATCGATCTCAAATATTACAGATTGATATTGAGCTATTCATAAACAGTAACGACGATAAATTGGGTGATGTGGCACAACATGTTTTGCCTCGACTTAAGGAATTAAACAAGGAATTCATAAAAATCAAAGACTCTGAAGATTTAAGTTCCGAGGTTTTAAAATCGGCAAAGAAAATACTAACCGAAATCATAGACTATATGCATGACATCAAAGTAGAGGACAGCTTGTCGAAAAATGAAAAAATTGCATTAATAAACCAATTACACGAAATTAATGATATTTTGTCCGTCAAAATATAGCCTGCATTTACATATAAAATTTTATCTTTAGCATAGATATTTACCCATAAAACTTTGGAAATAATATATTACAAAGTGTGGATATTATTTTTAAATTTGCAATCCTAAATTTATAAAAGCTGTAAAACGTGAAACATATTTTAATAATGCGACATGCTAAGTCAGACTGGAGCAATAATGCGCAGTCAGACTTTGAGCGACCTTTAAACAGCAGTGGAAGAAAAGCTGCTCCTGAGGTAGGAAGCCTTATAAAAAAGAAGAAACTTGTGCCTGAGCTTATACTCAGTTCACCTGCCGAACGAGCCCTTGAAACTACCCATGCTGTGAGAGAAACCTGTGATTTAACTGAAGAAAATGTGGTGTTTGAAGAAGAGTTTTATACCGGCTATGTGCCTGAGGTTGCCAAAAGACTTAAGACGCTGGAGGAAAACATAAATAGAGTTTTGGTTGTGGGTCACAATCCGACTTGGACAAATTTGGTTACTCATCTTTCCGGAGAGTTTTCTGAAATGAAGACCGCCGAGGTGTGTATTCTTAGTTTTGACGGAGAGTGGAAAAATCTTGCCAAAGCTTCTTGTAAATTTGTTGAAAAATTAAGAACCCGGAACGCAGAATTATGAATTTCCCATTTCTAAAAAAAATAGTCCTAACTAGTGTCGTTGTTTTACCGTTCTTTTTCTCGTGCTGTGATCGTTCTCAGCAAGAGGGCGATGAGTCAGCCAAGCCTGATACTTCAACGAAAAGTGTTGAGGAAAGGAAAAGCTGTATAACAGTAAAGTTACTTTCCGACTCCCATAATCTGAAATTGGGGGATAAGCCGGAGTTTAAGGTCGACATTATCGACAGCTTAAATGCAGAAACATATGTCGTAAATTATAACGGAAAAGAAATCGCTCGTCAAAAGCTAACCGATAATATTTATGTATGGAATACCGAGAACGCCCGGGTCGGAGAGAATATACTAAGTTTTGAGGTTGACAACAAGGAATGTACTTCCGCAGAAACAATTAAAGTATCCCTCGGGTCGGACACAAAACCGAAGGAGTTAAGCTATGAAGTAAAACAAATTTATCCGCATGATGTGCTTGCATACACGCAAGGGTTATTTTTTAAAGACGGTTTTTTATATGAAGCTACCGGTTTGCGCGGAGAGTCAACCATTCGAAAGGTTGAATTAGAATCCGGAGAAGTCATTCAGAGCTTTGCCATACCTTCCGAAATTTTTGGGGAAGGTATTACCTATTATGATGGAAAAATTATACAACTCAGCTGGAACTCCGGCAGAGGATTTGTCTATGATTTTAAAGACTTTAGTCAAATTGAAGAGTTTCAATATTTCGGCGAGGGCTGGGGCTTAGAGAATTTTAATGATAAATTGTATATGACCGATGGCTCTCATAAAATAAGGGTGCTTGAAACCACTGCATATACTGTAATTCGAACTCTTGAAGTCTATGATGACGAAGGGCCGGTGAATTACTTAAACGAATTGGAGTTTATTGACGGTAAAATTTGGGCAAACATCTATCGGCACGAAAAAATTGCCATTATTGATCCGCATTCCGGAAAAGTGGAAGCTTACATTAATTTCAGACGCTTACTGCCCATGAACGATTATAATTCAACGACTGATGTACTCAACGGCATAGCCTACGATAAAGAAAATAACCGT
>JAYEIA010000056.1:0-3100 GCA_034659855.1 Bacteroidota bacterium | reverse complement strand
TCTCCGCCCGAGAGCATATTGGGTTTGGATTTTATTTTATCGGTGAGTCCGACCCATTCTAAGGCTTCGAGAACTGCTTTTCGTCGTTCCGAAGCTTTCATTTTCTGTAAAAGCAGGGCGAATTCTACATTTTCATAAACAGTGTAAACAGGCAGTAAATTATAGGTTTGAAAAATAAATCCGATGTGTTTGTTTCTCAGAGCAGCCGACTGTTTGTGTGTCAAGTCTGCTATGGATTTATCCATAACTGTTGCTAAGCCCTTTGTGGGGGTGTCCAGTGAGCCGATAATATTTAAGAGGGTTGTTTTTCCCGAACCACTCGGACCTACAACGCCTGCAAATTCACCTTTCCCGAAACTTAGGTTGATGTCCTTCAAAGCGGTAAAAAATCCTTTCCCGACAGGGAATTTTTTCTCCAAATTTTTAATTTCTATTAAGCTCATATTTGCTGTTTTTATGTGTTCAATTATAGTGTTTTGTCTATTAATGGTTATAAACAAACATAATTTGCAGGCCTTTGCCGGAATACAAATTCATAGAATTTCCGGTTATCGGTTGCGGATTTTCGGGGTTCCAATACCCCATGATGTATAGCGATGTTTTGTTAAACTGTTTGAACCAGTTAATAAAGCTGTACATGTTTTCTGTATTCCAATTGTAATAAAAAATGGTATTGACAGTATCAAAAAGACCAAAGGCATAATTTGCCGATAAGGCCGTAAAATTTTGAGTATTTTCAAATGCAAAAGCAGATTTATCTGAAGAGAACAGCAGGTGTTCAACAGAAATATTAAGTCCGTTGGCTATTCCGAATGTATAATCGCTGCCCACACTTATCATCTCCTGATTGGTGAGCATCTCTATATTTTCAGATTTAGTTGTCCATGAGGCTTCAAACCACAGGCCGACAATTACATCCAGTTTTGTATCCAGACCAATTCTGTTTTCGGGTATTTTTTCAAAAGGATAGAGGGCAGATAACGGAGCTTCAGTTGTTGCTGTTCTGTGGTGATAGCTTATGGCTGCTTCTCCGGCCGGTATTGGTGTTTGCAGGCGACCGCCAAATTCGGGGATTTCTTTATGTGTCGGCAGAATTTCCATCCCTTTTGTCGTATTATTGCCGTAGAGACCCCATGCCCAAATATTAGTATTGTTCAAAAAATAATACCGAGTTAACAGCCCGTAAACGCCGTCGGTAATTTGCAACGGATCTCGGGGATCCAGTCGATCAAACCATCGCAAGGCTCTCATCATTTTTGCCGGGCCGAAATTTATTTTTTGTAAGCCGGCTCTGATTTCAAATTGCTTGCCGGAGTACCTTCCCCATATACGGTACGGCTTGATGTCCCCGTTTGTTTTGAGAGAATCAAAAAATTGGAAGCCGACATCTCCGTATAGATTTGCGGAAGTTTCAAAGTCAATTAATTTTTGCTTCGTTATTTGTACTTCATAATTGAGCTGCGGAATATATCGAGCCCCGGCGTATAGCGGGTAAGCATTATCAAGGTTTAAATGTGCCCAAGATGACAATTGCCCTTTGTATTCCAAAGTTGTATTTATGGTTTTCGTACTGTCTTGACCAAATGAATGCAAAAACAGGATTGAAATTAAGGTCGCTGTGTACAACTTTTTATTCATCGTTTGTGAGTATGCCGTGAAATAATAAATTCATACTTTCAATAATAAAATTTTGAGGGCTATCGTAATTTGACATCAGTTCTTTATTCATTATTAGCTTGCCTATATGTGAAGAGAACGACAGGATGAATTGTATATTTATATCTTTGCGAATATTCCCGTCTTGTTGGGCCTTACGATAAAAGTTCTCAATTTTTTTCTGCATCTCATTGGACTTCTTTTGCATGTGTTCAAAAAGCTCACTTTGGGGGTTGGAGTAGATGTCTTCAATAAATTCTTGACTGATATTATTTGTAGATTCAATTTTGAGCAAAAAAAGTTTCTCAATTTTTTTTGAAAACGGAATATTGGCATGGACAAGGTCTGAGAATTTTTTCTCAGCCGAATTTAATTCATCATTCAGGATGGCCTTTGCAAAAGCTGTTTTATTTGAGAAATACTTGTAAAAGGTCATTTTACTGACATTCGCCGTATGGCAAATTTCTTTGACGCTTATGCGCTTTACCCCGTGTTTCCAAAAAAGTTCTCTTCCGGTTAAACACAGCTGTTTATATTTTATGCTCTCTGAATGCATGCATTTACGTTATTTTTACAAGTATACGATAATTATAATTAATAAGCAATATCGTAAGGTGTGATTTTTTAAAAAATATCCAAAATTCGGGTTTAAATTATAAGTATTTTGTTTGCTGATAAAGCGTTAGCACTAAAAATAAATAACTTGAACATATTATAAGCGAGAGTCTAAAAAAAGACCATAAAAAAAAGGACTGCTTGAAAAAGCAGCCCTTTTGGGTGATAAAGATTGGGGATTTATTCAATAACCAATCGTTTCATCAATTTTAATACGTACGGTTCCTTTATAGTTGCCGTTTTCGTTTACAGCTCTTTGTTGAGCTTGCAATGATAAAGTAAGTATAATACTTACTGCAAAAAAAGATAAAAATTTTAATAAATTCATACTGCTTAGTTTTAGTTAAAAAAAAGTTAATTAAATATGCTAAACAACACGGCAGTGAATGTATGTTATTGTTAAACAGTCTGTTATAATCTATCACACACTTTAGATTAACATACTCGGTTTAAATATTCACTTACAGTTTTGTAAAAGCAAAATACTAAGCTATATTTGCACTCGCAAAAACAAAGGCAGAGCATTATTTTTGCAATGCATTTTGCTTAGTATCAATAGGTTAGGTTGGAGTTTTTGTTGTATAATGAAGTCGAATTATCTGCCTTCATTATACGTGAAAAGTTTTTTCATAATTAAATTAATTAAAAGGTAAATTAGTGAAAGTACTTGGGGTCCGGATGTAAGTCACACACACACAATTCCGTCCCCACGGTATTTTCTGTTAACTTTCTAAACCTAAGTATTTTTTTCAGCCTACAAACTTTTGTGATGTAAAGTTTACATCTTTTAATAGCTTTGGATTTTAATGTACTGATAATTAGTTATATA
>JAYEIA010000055.1:0-14960 GCA_034659855.1 Bacteroidota bacterium | reverse complement strand
CTTTTCCTTCTCAGCATCAATTACAATGCCTCGGCTTCTTTTTCCGTCAATTTTTATAATCAATTCTTTTTTTAACCGAACATGTCTGACACTGCCTTGCTCAAACTCTGCGTCCAGGGCATCCAAACGCTCAAAATCAATATGACCGTCATTGGTTACGGTATTTACCGTAAAGTAACCCACCCTGAGGGAGGTCAAATTCTGAAAAAAATGCGTTCCTTGACTGGGATCTACCTGATAACCCTCTATGCCCACTTCTACAATAAGACCCGCCTGCGAAATTTGAGCCCATTTCACCGGCACGCCCAACCATGGGTCGGAAGAGCCCCAACGACCGGGGCCTATGAGAATATAATTTTTCCCTTGTGTTCTGAATTTTTCATTCAACTGTTCAATTACAGACACTATTTTCTCATTATTGGCCGCATCAAATAATTCCGGACGAATATATACCACATCTTCGATTCCGCATGAAGAACCGTATCCCAAAGCTTGCTTTGAATAAATTAATAAATCCGCCGGCTCATATTTTTCCAATTTTAGGTCTTGATCTGAAGTACGCTCTATTATAGGCCTGATTTGCAGCAACTTAAATTCCGAAAACTCTTGTTTTGATTGAGACAATTGAACCGCAAATTCTATTTCAACCGGATTATTCATGGCCTTTTTTCCCATTATCAGTACTTTCTTGATAATATCCGTCAAAGGAAAAGTCTTGTATTTCAAAATATTGGCAAATGTAATCACCGGCTTTCCTTTGGTGGCTGTCCCCTCTCTCAAAATATCATTCTGAAAGTCAAAAACGGAGGAAATTTCATCCAAAGATCCATTAGATTGAACCTTACTTATTCTCAAATATTTAAAATTAACTGCCTCATCTATTGATGGCTTAAACTTTTCCGGATCCAAATCCAGGCTGTAGAAATGCTTTTGAGTTTCTCGTAGCGCCATTTCGGGTGAAGAAAGTTGCAAAATATTTTTGGGATGATGGGGAGAAAACCGTAATCCGCGCTTCCCTTCCACAATATATTTTCCAAGCCCCATGCCAATATTAACAATTCCTTCATCGGGCTGTTCATTACCTATCGGGTAAAAATTTACCGACCGAGCGACACCGGAGAAGCTCGGATAAAATAAATTATCGTACTTTCTTCCGCAAGCTACTTGCAAAATGACAGCCATTTTTTCTTCATCAATAAGATTCTTTGTTGCAGCCATATAGGCCTTGGTTCCTTTATAAAAAACCGAAGCATATACCGATTTTATTGCTTTTTCGAGTTGCTCCAATCGTGTTTCAATGTCTTCCGAAGAGTTTGATAACATAAATGTACTAAAAACTCCTGCAAAAGGCTGATAATGTGAGTCTTCGAGTACACTTGACGAACGAACAGCTATGGGCCTTTCAACTTCAGTTAAATACACCTTTAAATTATTCCTTGTATCTTCCGGCAGGCTTGCGTCAATAAAACGTTCAAGAATTTTTTCATCTTCAATATCCGTTTTTGCCATATAATACAATTTATTCATTTCAATGAATTTGTCGTATATTTCGGTCGTAATTACAACAGTAGAGGGAATTCCCACAGTAACATCTTTAACCGTATTCAAGTCGGGATTTTCTTTAACCAACATGTCCAAAAAAGCAAGACCTCTAGCTTTTCCTCCCATATATCCATCTCCCATTCGAGTGAAAATTAAAGAATTATCAAATTTGTCCGCATCAAATTTTGCAATCACCCCTCTTGACTTTGATTTTCTGAAACCGGTTATTCCGTGATATAGAAAATCCCGCATTTTATTCAAATCATTATCAAAGTCTGATACACTCACATCGACAAAGAAATTTGCAATAGGAAACAAAGCCCTTGCATTCAACCATTTTGAAATATGGTTTCTTGACACATGATAATGAAATGCTGCATCGGGAATTTTATAAATGATATGTTGCAAATGCTTGAGATCTTTGGCTACAGCAACAATTTTTTTGGTTTTGGGATCTCGAAATTGAAACGGGCCGAAAGCAAAATATTCATTCATAAAATCAGTTAAATCTTTGCTTAAATTTTCCGATAATTTATGTATAAATCCAACTTGTAATGCCTTGGCTTTCTCTTCATTGCCTTTATCAGAAGATTGAAGGAGTAAAGGCAAATATTTATTTTCTTTCTTTATTCTTTTAAATAAGCGCAATCCGGCATTTTTATCTATTTTGTTGTTTCTCGGATACTTAATGTCTGATATGATACCCAATAAATGGTCTTTATAATCTTCATATAAATCCAAGGCCTGCTCATAATTTGTAGCCAAAAGAATTTTGGGTCTACCTCGCATTCTCAACATTCGGCGGTGGGTATTCAATCCCTCCTTCATGAATTTTAAGGATTGTAAAAGTAAAATTTTATACATAGTTGTCAAATAACCCGAGTAATATCTTACCGAGTCTTCGACCAGAATAATAGTTTGCACCGATGCCAACTTAATATCTTTATCCACATTCATTTTATCCTCAAGCAGTTTTATGATTGCAACCAAAATATCGGCACTTCCGAGCCATCCGAATACATAATCAATGGAGCTTAAATCCTCCTTTTTCATTTGTATACTTATTTCCCTGGAAAAGGGAGTGAGTAAGACGACAGGCTTTCCGGAGTATATTTTTTTCACTTCAGCAGAAAACTGAAAAGCATCAAATGTTCCGCCGACATTCAACATAGTTATCACCAAATCGAAATAGGATGATTGAAGCAATTTTAAGGCTTTATCTGCTGAATGGACGTGTGTAAAACGCGGCGGGTATCTTAAATTCAATGAGCTGTACTCATTAAAAATTTGCTCTTCTATTCGGCCGTCCTCTTCTAATGCAAAACGGTCGTACTTACTACTTACAATCAGTACCCGGTTAATTCTTTTTTGCATAAGCCGAGCAAATGGTGTTTTTGGAAAATTAATCCCTTTTTCAAATCCACTGTTTGTTTTCATCTATTTTCTTTTTTTAATCTCCAAAATATTCTGCAACAAAATTAACTGTTTTATTAATAATATCCGACAAACATTTATCATTTTTAGTGTTTGTAAAGATATAACCTTGAATACCAAAATCCTGTCAGGTGAAAACACCTGACAGGTGCAGAAAGCCATGATTTATAAAACAATTAGTTACAAGATTATTAACAAAATCAGCAATCGGCTCTTGCACCTGTGCGGTGTTTTCACCGCACAGTATCTTTACGTTTCTATTTGTTCCGCCAAAGGTCGGATTAAAATCTTTCGCTTATTTTCATCGTTATAAAAGGTTTAAATAAACTGTAGCTATTATTAACTTTTTAAATTAAATTATTAAGGTGTTAATGAGCTTCGCAAAATTCGCAAAGTATTGTTTTACAATAATCTTGAAGATAAACAAAATAACCTCGTATAAATTGTAACCTTTATTTCTTTACAAGCACATAGCCAATTCAATACATTGGGAGTCCTAACTTTTTATGGCTATAGTTTAAAATGACGTTGCTTTTTCGGAGGTTGAGCATATTGTCTTGTAAAAGCCTTATAATCATCATATTCAAAATAACACCTCTATTCTAAACTATAGCCCTTTTTGTATTTATCCGCCTGACTCACAGTCTATTAAAAATCTATCTGTTTATTGCTTCATAAATGTTGTAAAATGTAGTTGACCCGGTTTCGATAATATCATCCGGGAAATCATAGTCCGAATTATGTAAGTGCGGTTGATTTTTGCCGGCTCCCAGTCCAAAAAATCCTCCGGGATATTTTTCTGTAAAATATCCGAAGTCTTCGCCCCAGCGAAACGGGTTATCACGTAGTTCTGTATTAAAGTTACCCTTTTGAGCTGCCTGTTTTATATATTCCACGCAAGCTTTGTGATTTTCGGTTGCCGGAAATATTTCAGAATAAACAATCTCGTATTTTAAATGTTCTTTTTGTGCAATTTGATTGATGATTTGCTCTGCTTTTTTAACCAGAACATCCATATCTTTATTTTCAAAAGCTCGGTATGTAACCCTGAATTCAGCATAGCCCGGAGTTGTTCCGAAAGCAATTTCACCAAGTTGGATATTTATTATTGTCAAAAGTGTAAAGTCACTAAATTGTGATTGGTCCTCAACAAGGCGGTGTAATCTGTTGATTAGCTCAGCTACGGCATTTGCGGGACTTATTCCCTTTTCGGGCTCGGCAGCATGCGATGTCTTTCCTTTGAGTTTTAAAGTCATGGCTGTTGAAGCGGCCGAAAAGCTCCCGGGTTTAATGATAATTTTATGCTTCTCCCGGCGTGGAATATTGTGCAAAGCAAATATATAATCCGGCTCTATTTCTTGAAATTCGGCAGAATTCACAATTTTTTGTGCGCCTTGTCCGGTTTCCTCGGCGGGCTGAAAAAGCAGAACTGCACGTCCTTTATTGGGCCTGTTCTCACTAATTCTTACACCTAAGCCGGATAAAACGGACATATGCCCGTCGTGCCCGCATGAATGAGCAACTCCCTTGTTCACGGAAGAGTAGTCAGCCGCCGTATTTTCGACAATCGGCAAAGCATCTAATTCCGAACGAAACATAATCGTTTTTCCGGGCTCTTTTCCTTCAAAAACAAAGGCAAAACCGGTGGTTCCGGAAAATTCAATGACTTTGTCGGGCTTCAACTTTTCAAAAAAACGTAATATTCGTTTTTTTGTATCATATTCTTTATCCGATAATTCCGGATGTCGGTGAATTTCATGTCTGAGTTTGATTAATTCATTAATTTCCATAATATTTTTTTGCTAAATCTTATTTTGAGGTGCCGGAGTTAATTAATGTTTCTTTTGACAGCATGTTTAAGCATGGTAACATGAAAGTTTAATAATAACCCTAATTTACAATTACCAAGTTTTAAATATGTAAGAACTTGAGCTGCATGAACATCTGTAAAAGCTTCAACTGTTTTTATTTATATTACAACTTTTTCATCAACCAGTAAATCAATTCTATATACACATTAATTGCACAGCCTATTATCTTATTTGATATTTCGTTATCTGTCATAAATTTTGTCTTTCTTTGTGAACGGCGAAGCCCTCAACAAACTTAAACAGCTATTGCACAAAGTTACACAAAGAAGTCACAAAAGACACAAAGATAAAATGCAGACTTTGCTGTTTTGATATTTGTTTTTGGACAAATTTAAACAAATTATCAATGTAAATCAGTAAGTTACGCCTAAATCCGTACAATTATATCACACGCTGTGATAATTCATTAAAGCATAACTATATAGATAATAAAAAATAATAAAACAGACGAAGTCTGAAATGTAAATTTTATAACTCAGGTACCTCAAAATAAGATTTAGCTTAAATTGTTATATAACATATCACTATTATGAAATAAATCATGAAATACTCTCAATATTTATCCATATTTTTGCAGAATATTATCATTTAAACCACAAGAATTATATTTGCCCATGGAATTATTAGACCGCATTAAGGCCAAAGCCAAAAAATTAAATAAAAAAATTGTTCTCCCCGAAAGCACCGAGCAGAGAACTCTTATGGCTGCAGATGAAATATTAAAGCAAAGTATATCGAGAATTGTGCTTATCGGTAATAAAACAGCCATTCTCGAAAAAGCAAATCAATTAAATCTCAGCCACATAGAAAAAGCCGAATTTGTTGACCCGCATAACAATCCCAAAATAGAGGATTATGCTGACATAATGGTTGAAATGAGACAGAAAAAAGGCATGACCAAAGAAAATGCGCTCAAGTTACTTGAAAACCCCTTGTATTTGGCAACACTTATGGTAAAAGCGGGAGATGCCGACGGAGAGGTGGCCGGAGCTGAGAATGCAACGGGGGATGTTCTTTTACCGGCGTTTCACTACGTAAAAACTAAACCCGGAATTAGTGTAGTCTCCGGAGCTTTTATTATGATATTGCCAAAAAAAGAATTCGGCGAAAATGGTGTACTGTTCTTTGCCGACTGTGCCGTTTTTCCGAATCCGAATGCAAAACAATTAGCAGAAATAGCCGTAGCTACCGGAAAAACAGCACAATCCATTGCCGGTTTTGAACCCAAAATTGCCATGCTGAGCTATTCTACAAAAGGAAGTGCCGAAGGAGACCTTATAGATAAAGTATCTTTGGCTACAAATCATGCCAAAGCCATGGCTCCGGATATGGACATCGACGGAGAAATGCAAGCAGACACTGCTCTGGTTGAATCTGTAAAAGAACGAAAAGCACCGAACAGCACCGTTGGAGGAAAGGCCAATGTTCTGGTATTTCCCGATTTGCAATCCGGAAATATCGGTTACAAACTAGTTCAACGACTGGCAGGTGCCGAAGCAATCGGTCCGGTATTGCAAGGAATGGCTGCTCCCATTAATGATTTATCGAGAGGTTGTTCTGTAAGCGATATCGTTAACCTAACAGCAATCACGGCAAATCAATCGAATGAGAATTAACAATGAATTCAGTTTAAAAAGTTATAAAGGTAAAAGTTTATAATAAACGACTTATATAAATGCGGTTACAGACAATTTACCCTGCCGCATTACATTTCATATCTGCCCCTGTGTGGTGTTTTCACCACACAGGATCTATCCGGATACAAATTTCTGTCAGGTAAAAACACCTGACAGGTGCAGAATATTAATTTATAAAACCCTAATAATTAAGCATATAACTTGTTTTGCTAAAATAAAACATACTTTTTAGACCGGATTCAACAATAGTCCGAAACAATTAAAGATTTCAAAACTATCAAATATAAAAATACTGCCATGTCAGAAACAATAACTGAAAGAATTGAAGATTTTGCACTCAGTGCAAAAGAACGCCCGAAAGCCGAATTTTCGCATGTCGGAATTATTGGTTGCGGAACAGCCGGACAGCGTATTGCTCTTATGATAGCATCAAAAGATATTGATATTGTATTTATTGAGTTGTCGCAAGAAAATATAGAAAATGCATACCATGAAATTGAAGAGCAAATTGACACTAAAATTAACCACTGGGGTATGACTTCAAATGAGAAGAAACTCATTATGTCACGTATCCACGGCACTCTGGATTACGATGAACTCAAGTCTTGTGATTTGGTCATTGAATCTGTCTTATCCATAAAGAAAGACCATGGGATAGAAGTTCGTAAAGAGATATTTAAAAATATTGAAAAAGTGGTCGATGACCATGCCATAATTGCCACCAATGCAACAACAACAGTAATTACAGAGTTAGCTGCAGAGCTTAACAATCCGGAGCGATGTCTCAGCCTCCATTTCTCAACAACATCACCCGGAGCAAATATCGTGGAAGTGGTCAAAGGCTTATATACATCAGAATCAATTTGTGATGATATCAAACGCTTTTCTACACTTATAGGAAAAATACCAATTCCGGTGGAAGAATCCCCGGGACTTATTAGTGTTCGTTTGGGAGTATCAATTATTGGAGAAGCCTGCAACTTACTCATGGAGGGTGTCGGGAGTAAAGAAGATATAGATTTTGTAATGAAAAAAGGGCTGGGTTTACCCATCGGCCCGTTTGAAATGGCCGATAAAATTGGACTTGACCGTGTAGAGCGTTGGATGCACAATTTACATATCGAATTTGGAGATCATAAATATTTCCCCTCTCCGATTATAAAGAAATTAGTAAGAGCTAAACGAATCGGAAGAAAATCATGCCACGGTTTCTATAAATATAACGAACACGGGCAAAAGCTTAAGAACCAAGACGATGAAATACCGTGTATTATAGAATAGACAAGCCCAAGCACAGGTCTTGAAAAACAAATACACAGTAATGCTCAACAAACCTCTCAAAGCAGTTAACACTCAAAAATAACAACAATGAAAATATTAGTATTGAACAGCGGAAGTTCATCCATAAAATTCCAGGTACTGGAAATGACAGAAACGAAACTTCTCACGCAAGGCGTCGTGGAAAAGGTGGGAATGAAAGGCTCATTTTTAAAATTAACAAAACAATCCGGAGAAAAAGTGAAATTTGAAGGTGAAATTCTTGACCATCAAATTGGTATAGAGTATATTCTCGGAGTGATTACATCAAAAAAATACGGAATTATTGATTCAGTAGATGACATTGACGCTGTGGGACACAGAGTTGTTCACGGCGGTGAAGATTTTAGCGACAGTGTGCTTATTGATAGTAAAGTGATTCAGACTCTTGAGAAAAATATTGAATTAGCTCCGTTACATAACCCGGCAAACTTAAAAGGTATTTATTCTATATCATCCTTGCTTCCGGACGTCCCACAAGTCGGAGTATTTGATACCTCGTTCCATCAAACAATGCCGCCTAAGGCCTATATGTATGCGCTGCCCTACTCTCTGTACTCTAAATACAAAATTCGGAGATATGGTTTTCATGGTACAAGTCACCGCTACGTTCATCAAAAGGCTTGTGAGATAATGAATTCCGACCCAAAAGACAAAAAAATTATTTCCTGCCATTTAGGAAACGGGGCTTCCGTTGCCGCTATTGACAGCGGAAAATCCATAGATACTTCTATGGGATTCACTCCGGTTGAAGGGCTCATGATGGGAACCAGAACCGGTGATCTTGATATTGGTGCACTAACATATATCATGCGAAAAGAAGAACTCGGAAAAGAAACCGCAGCAAAATTAGTAAATAAATTTAGCGGCGTTCTCGGAATTACCGGCGTATCATCAGACATGAGAGAAGTTAAAGAGGCTGCAGAAAAAGGCAACGACAGGGCAAAGCTGGCTCTGAATATGTACGCTTATCGAGTAAAAAAATACATCGGATCTTATGCCGCGGCCATGGGAGGTACCGACACACTCGTTTTTACCGGCGGAATTGGAGAAAACAGCAGCGAAACAAGACAAGACATTTGCGAAGGTTTAGAATTTTTAGGAATAAAATTGAAGCCCGAGCAAATTGATGTCCGAGGGAAGGAAGCCATTATTAGTTCTGACGATTCAAAAGTAACCGTTTTGGTTGTTCCTACTGATGAAGAACTGGTAATTGCTCAAGATACAAAAAATCTTATACAGTAATAAGTTCAGTTTAAAAAGTATTAAGTTTTAAAGTTAAAAGTGTTATTTGTCTAATATTCAGGTAGTTATTAAAATACATTAATTCCTTGTAATTCACTGAATATCAGATAACTAATTTTATATAATAAACGCCGTAAGTTTTTTGCTGTTTATACCCGTCTGACCGCTTTGAGCAGTCTGACGGATTTAAGATTACAGCATTTACATAAGACGTTTATTATAAACTTTCCACTTTTAACCTTTTTAAACTACACTCAGTAATAAATTTTTGATAAACTAAACAAACAGAATGAAAACTATTGCAGAACTCCACAAAAAAGCAGAATCAAATAAACATTCAAAAATTGTTTCTCTTGCCGCTGCTCATGATGAACAAGCCTTGGAAGCCGTATGCACTGCCAAGCAAAAAAACATTGCCGAGGCCGTGTTGGTCGGATATAAAAAAGAAATTGAGGCGATTGCCCAACGAAAAAACTTTGACTTAAGCGGCTTTGAAATTATCGATTGCAAATCAGAAAAAGAATGCGTTCAGAAAGCCGTTCAAAAAGTAAGTTCCGGAGAAGCCGACATACTCATGAAAGGAAAAGTAAGTACTTCCGGTTTGTTAAGAGGTGTTTTGAATGACGAATGGGGCTTAAAAACCGGACGTTTACTCTCTCACTTCACTATTTTTGAACTGAACAACTACCATAAACTGCTCGGAGTTACAGATGTAGCCATGAATATTGCACCGGATTTAAAAGAAAAAATCGGAATATTGAATAACTCCGTACAATACATGAACCAAATCGGTATCAAAAACCCTAAAGTAGCTGTAGTTGCAGCTGTTGAGAAAGTAAACCCAAAAATGCCGGCAACAATTGATGCGGCTGTCATGGCAAAAATGTCAGACCGCAAACAAATTACCGGCTGTACGGTAGACGGGCCTTTTGCTCTTGACAATGCCCTGAGCAAAGAAAGTGCGGAAAACAAAGGCATTGTTTCAGACGTAGCAGGAGATGCCGACCTCATTTTGGTCCCCAATATTGAAACCGGTAATGTATTCTATAAAGCATTAGCATTTACTGATGCAAAACTGGCCGCTGTAATTTTAGGTGCTTCAGCTCCTATTGTCCTCACCTCACGATCCGATTCCAAAGAATCTAAATTGAACAGTCTGGTCTTGGCCGCTGTATCATAGACAAGGACACTATGGCCAAAAAGTCCGAAAAACTAACCCTACTATCGTGTCGTCTATTGGGCGACACGATTTTTTTACCCCTACTGTAATTTGATTTATGCCTTGGGGTATCTCATAACATCTTTCATAACAGCAAAAGACTTTTGGCTCACTAACGAAAATTCAGTATTTTCGGTCATTTATAACAGACCGGAATTATTCTCACTTAAGTTGAACCTAAATTGAGCGATTATGTGCAAAGAGAAGTGCCAATATATTGAGAATAATAAAGTTTATAAAAAAAGTAAAAAAACCCTTTGGTCTTTGAGTCTTTTTTTATAAATCTTTTTAACTCAATAAATTGGTGCTTATCGAAGCAGATAATCACTTAATTTAGGTTGAAAGACATTTCAATATTTTTTATCACTAAAAATAACCTATCAATGAGCATATTTGAACACATGAAGCGCAATAAAAGTCGCGAACTTTTATTTTTTGAAGAAGAAGCCCTCTCCCTAAAAGCCATTGTAGCAATTGACAGCATTGTACTGGGCCCGGCAAATGCCAGTGCAAAATTTTTTCGATATAACAATGAAGATGATGCCATTGCCGATGCCTTAGATATCGCCTACTATAATTCTTTACGAGCAGCTTTGTTGAAAAGAAGTATCGGTGGAGGGAGCATTATATTGATGAGCAATTCCGAAAATATAAAATCTGAAATGTATTTCAGAGCTTTGGGTGTATTTTTAAATCGCTGGAAAGGCAAAGTTTTCATGACCAAAAGTAAAGGCGTATCATACAAAGATATGAATTACGTGCGCAAAGAAACGGACTATGTTCTGGGCATGGAAGAAAGCCATAAAGGACTGGGACGAATATATGTCAGTCGAGCCAAAGGCATGATACAAGGACTAAAAGCTGCGGCAAAATACAAACTGGGTAACGAAAGCCTCAAAGGTTTAAAAATTACTGTGCAAGGCATTGGTGATCTGGGAATGGAACTTGTCAAAGAACTTATTAAAGAAGAGGCTGTACTTACCATAACCGACAAAATTTACGACAGAATAAAGGTGGTTCAAGATCAAGTCAGTAATGTGAAAATTGCCCGACCCCATGAAATTTATGATGTTAAATCAGATATTTTTTGTTCATGTGCTGCCGAGAAACTAATTTCTTCGGATGATGTTGAAAAAATGAACTGTAAAATTCTATCCGGAGGAACAAATGAAATATTATCCCACAAAAAAGCGGTTGAAACATTCAAGAAGAAAGGCATGATGTATATTCCCGGCTACATAATCAACGGAGGCGATATCATCCAATTATCCAATGAAATGCAGGGTTACGGTAAAGATAAAATGGAAAAAGAGCTCAAAGATATTTACTACAATACCATGGACATTATTTCAGAATCGGATAGTACCGGTGTACCGCCTTGCGATGTGGCAACAAAGAAAGCTGAGAAATACGTCAAAGATATTTCGGCCATTAAAATGTTCAAATAATGAGTTCAGTTTAAAAAGTTATAAAGTTGAAAGTTTATAAAGTTAAAGTGCTAAAAATAAGAGTTTTAAGTTAATTGTAAAATGATCTATAAAATCCTTATAGTCAAGCATATATCTTGTTTTTCTAAACTAAAACATACTTTTTAGACCGGACTCAATAATATAAAATCAAAGCATCACAGTTAATTTATCTCTCGCTTTTGTAAATTATTACAGTAATACTATTCTATGAAGTCTAAGAAAACTTATCACATATTAACCGTAAATCCGGGTTCAACCTCAACAAAAGTCGGCTTATTCAAAAATGATGAACTTCTAAAAGAATTTAATATTAATCACAGTCCGCGCCAGATTGAAAAGTATGACACCGTCTGGGATCAATACACCTTTAGGAAAAAAGAAATTATTCGAATTCTGCAAAAGCATAATTTCGACATCGGAAAACTCAATGCAGTCGTAGGCAGAGGCGGTCTTATTAAAGCCATTCCCAGCGGAACATACTTCGTTGATCAAGACATGATTGAAGATGCAAGAAACGGCGTTCAAGGTCATCATGCGTCAAACTTAGGCTGTGTTATTGCCTACAGTATAGGTTGGGAATACTCCATTCCGGCTCTTATCGTTGACCCACCGGCTGTGGATGATTTTGAACCTTTGGCCAGAATTTCAGGAAACAAAAACTATTCGCGCTCATCTCTATTACATGCACTAAATATTTTTGCTACATCCAGAGATTATGCCTCTTCGATGAAAAGTAAAATGGAAGATTTGAATCTGATTACAGCACACATGGGCGGAGGAATTTCTGTAGCCGCCTTACGTAAAGGGAAGGCCGTAAATTCGAACAACGGCTTGTATGAAGGCCCGTTTACTCCCGAAAGAAGTGGTCAGCTCCCCATATTCAAAGTATTGCAAGACATAGACGACGGCAAATACACAACCAACCAAATAAGAAAAATGGTGGTGGGCAAAGGCGGCCTGGTCTCCTACTTTGATACCAATGATGCCCGAGAAATAGAACATATGGCGGCAGCCGGTTCAGAAGAATATCGCTTGACCTTTGAAGCCATGGCTTATCAAGTGGCTGAAGAAATAGGCAAACGAGCAACAAACCTCGAAGGACAAGTTGATGCCATACTTCTTACCGGCGGCTTGGCATATTCCGACATGCTCACCGAATGGATTACGGAACGAGTGAAATTTATAGCCCCGGTAAAACGTTATCCCGGAGAAAAAGAGCTCGAAGCCTTGGCACAAGGAGCCGTAAGAATGCTCAACGGCACAGAAAAAGCTAAAAACTACACGCCTCAAGTTCATAAAATCGGTGTATTATATTGGGATAATATTGATGTATATGTCAAATCAATCAATCGTATTGAAGACAAATTTCGACAAGCCGGCTATATTTTTCGTAAGCAAGAAAACAATTTGGAATTTGTGTATGCCAATTGCAAACGCAAAGAAAGCCATGTAAAAAATGCCGTAGAAGATTTTATTTACAAAAAGGTTGACCTTATTTTTGCCATTGGTTCTCCGGCAAGCTTCCGTATCGGACAATACCTAAAAGATAATAATGTTCCGGTAATATGTACCGGAATTTACAATACCAACATTATTTCTAATATTTCGGGAAAGAAAAAACAGAAATATTCAGCCACCTGCTACTCTGTTCCGATAAAAGAACAAGTGGAGCAAACCATTATAAAATTCACCGGCAATAAACCCAAAAAAGTCGGCGCATTGTATAAGCGAGGCGAATACCAATCTGAAATTCAATTTGATGACATCAAGGAATACGGCAGAAAAGAAAATGTTGAAATTATAGGCTACGAAATCCAAAGTGAGGATGATTTTGCCAAAGCCAAAACACATTTCACCAAGAAAGGCGTGGAATGGATTTTCCTATGCACCAGCACCGACATTGCTGCCTCTAAACCTGAGGAAATGAAAAAAATTACCCATAATTTTTTCACTATAGGCATGCACGAAGACATTATTTCCCTCGGCGGATATGCCGGTTGGGTAATTCCGGGCAAAGAACTCTGCGACAATGCCGTAGAAGTCGGATTTGACATTTTGGGCAATACCTCCAAAGAGGCCCGGCACATTATCCCCAAAGTTAAACAACTGACCGTAAACAAACGCCTGGCCGAAAAACTCGGAACATTTAAAGATTTGAAAAAAGCTGATGGTGATATTTCGTTTATTTAATGGCTGCGGGCGGTCTGATTAGTTAAACCTGAAACTTAGATTTTAACACAGTATCTGACGGGTGCAGGATTGAAAAGCGAAGTTGCAAACTTCGCTTAGCGGGAGTACAAGAAAACACCCAAACTTTCGAAAAGCAAATCCATGCTTCCTACTAATACGGGTGCTTTAGGATACCAAAAAGTATCGTTTTATTCCGCTGCTGCGGAAATGGAGAAATAATCTGTTCAGAAACAGCTATCCGGCTGTGTTTGTGAGCTAAAAGGCACGAACCAGGCGAAAGCCTATGTTGTTGTTACTGTTAGTAGGGTTGTTGTTGTTACGATTAGCAACACGACAGTTAGAAGCGTTGTTGTTCCAACTACCACCACGAATAACACGGTTCGAGCCTGTGATTATTTTCCTCTTACAAAATTAATGAAAATTAATCAGAAAAAAACTTTTTTCTAAATCCTTTTGCCGATGCGTGTTCGGTAAAAGCTATCAATGCCGAAACTCGTCTTTGATATTCTTGTTGCGACAGCTCATTTTTTTCTAAATTATCATTATATCTTTTTATTTTTTTTATAAATCTGCTTTTACTTTTTCTTGCAAGTTCTGTGTGGGTATCAAATATACGATAACTCAAAAAATTAACACCGTGTTTTGTTGTATTTATTTGATGATATTTTAGTTTTAATTGCAAATTATTAATCAAATATGATTTAATATTTTCATAAAATTCATTTATTTTTTGTGATGAATTACACCAAATAAGCATATCGTCCATATATCTGATATAGGCTTTTATTTGTAAATTTTGTTTTATATATCGGTCAAAATCGGCGAGATAAAAATTAGCAAAATATTGACTTGTTAAATTTCCTATAGGTAAACCGTGTTTTCCTGTTGGTTTGCGATAACTGCTTATTATTTCTTTGAAAATTTGCAACAATACAGGGTCTTTGAATATTGTTTTTAATTTTTCGTTCAAAATTTGATGAGAAATACTGTCGAAATATTTGCGAATATCAAGTTTTAAGTAATATTTGAATCGAAA
>JAYEIA010000054.1:0-3138 GCA_034659855.1 Bacteroidota bacterium | reverse complement strand
TTATTACAATTCAATGAAAATATAGTACAAAAGGAGTTTTTTTGATAAATTACTTCTTTTAGCTGATTATTTATATTTTTGTTGGGATGAATTGATTATTAACAATTAAAAATTACAGATGATAAAATCAATGACAGGTTTCGGACGGGCTGAAAATACTTTTTCCGGGAAAAAAATTTTTGCAGAAATAAAAACGCTGAACAGTAAGAATCTAAATCTAAATATCAGGATTCCTGAATTATACGGAGAGAAAGAGTTTGATATCAGAACCTTAGTTTCAGACAAACTTGAACGCGGAAAAATAAATTTAACCGTAACGATAGAAACCGAAGAGGATAGTAAAGTAAGACTCAACGAAACCGTGATCAATTCCTATTACAAGCAGCTTTCGAGACTTGCCCAAGCCCAAGGACACAACCCTAACGAGGAGCTTTTTTTCCAAACAATTCTTCGACTTCCCGATACGCTGAAAACAGATAACACCCTATTGAATAATGAAGAATGGCAGGTACTCAAAGACACAATTATTACTGCCCTTAATAAAACAGACGATTACAGAATAAAAGAAGGAAATTCGATTTCTGCTGATCTGAAACAGAAAATTGAAGCCATTAAACAGGGTATTGTTGATATTGGAACCTATGACGAAGAAAGAATTGAGATTGTTAAAGAACGTTTGAATAAAAAATTGGAACAAATCAACAAAACAGAAGAAAGCAAAGACCGTTTCGAACAAGAGATTATTTATTATTTGGATAAATTTGATATCAATGAAGAAATTCAACGTCTGGAACATCACTGTGCCTATTTTCTTGAAACCATGGAAACCAAATCAGCCGGAAAGAAACTGAACTTTATTTCTCAGGAAATAGGAAGAGAGATAAATACCACCGGCTCAAAGGCCAACCATCATAAAATCCAAAAAATTGTGGTTGAAATGAAAGACAACTTGGAACAAATTAAAGAACAACTACTTAATACGCTATAAGACTATGAGGTTAAGCAAAATAATTATTGGTTTTATAATTCCGGTCGTGTTTTGGGCTTCTTGTGTTTCCATTCAACCTACCGGTATTCTACCCAATTACTCATCGCACTATAATCCGGCAAATTCGGTGCTTAATCCGGAATATCAATTGTACCGATACTCGTCAAATTTAGCTCGACTTTATCTGAAGTTAAATACCAATGAACTCAAATTCAGCAGTGCAAATACGGATGCACAGTACAGAGCTGAAATAAAAATAAGCTACCTTGTAACTCCCTCGTTTACAGATAAAACAATTATAGATTCATCATCACAAATCATTAAATTAAAATACAACAAAAGACAAAACCAACTCGTAACCTCTATTGATCTCAGTACCGGGCATCTTAAAGATTACGTGGTATATGTCAAACTCACCGATAAAAACAGCTTTAAAGAAAGCCGTAATTTTTGTTTGGGAAGCAATATGATCAAAGATAACCACCAACAGTACCTTATTAAACGTATGAATCAAAAGCCGGTTTTTACTTCCTATTTGAACACACACGACACGTTTTATGTAAAGAACAATACGCCCGGTTTGGAACAAATATTTATAAGTAAATATTCTCAAAGTTTTGGTATAGCAAGCCCTCCCTTCAATACAACAAATACGCCTGAATCTGTTGAGACCTATGATTTAACCTATTCGTTGCCCTACAAAAACGGAAATTCAATTTTTTTGATTAGAGAGCCGGGTTTGTACAAGCTCCAAACTGACACAACGGTCGAAGGCGGAAAAATAATATATGTCGGAGATCCCGATTTTCCGAACATAACCTCTGTGCAAAAACTCATGGAACCCTTACAATATTTGCTTAATACATCGGAATATGATTCCATAAGAACCAAAGATAACAGAAAATTGGAGATTGATAAATTTTGGCTCCGTGCTGCCGGAAACAAAGATAAGGCCGGACAACTGATACAGGTTTGGTACACCCGCGTAAAATATGCCAACTACTACTTCAGCTCATTCAAGCCGGGTTGGAAAACTGACCGGGGAATGATTTTTATTATGTTTGGACCGCCGGATATTTTAAACTACAGCGATGAAGGTGAACATTGGGTCTATCGGTCAAAATCGAAGGCCAAAACTGAAATGACATTTATAAAACAACAACACAAAATATCAGAAAATGATTATGTGCTAAAACGCAAATCTTATTATACTACTTGGTGGTACAAAGCAGTGAGAAGTTGGCGATCCGGTGTCATTTATTAATTTTAATTTCAGATTTATGAGAATTTATATTATTGGATTTTATACCCTTCTTATTAGTTTTATTGGCCCGGGCTGTAATAAAAATTTTAACTGTTTTACTGACAATAATGAAATTATTATAACTGAAATCCCCTTGGAAATTTTCAGAAATATAAAAATTACCGATATTTTTGATACGAAGATTGTTCAAGATTCAACTCAAAAAATAACTGTTGAAGCAAAAAAAAATATTGCAGACTATATTACAGTTTCATATACAGACAGTGTTGCTGTTATTAGTAATGAGAATACTTGTAATCTGATTGGAAATTATGATAAGCGTCCAAAACTCACATTACATATCCCGGATTTAGATTCACTCAGAGTTGAAAGTTATAATAATATTACTACGGCGGATACATTCAAAACGGATCGCTTAGTATTATCTTTCGGAGCACAAATTGCAGATTGTAATGTTACGCTGGATTTGGATAAGCTCAACATTGATGCCGAGGGGGAAACCGGAGAATTTATTATTAAGGGCAAAGCGAGAGGATTTAACAGTTATACAAGAAATGCCTGTAAAATTGATGCCCGAAAATTTGAGTGCAGATGGGCTGTTACAAGTAGTTTTGGTATTAATGACTCTCAATTTAATGCCTATAGACTCTTTATTGTGAATATATACAGTTCGGGAAATATTCAATACGTAAACAGCCCCGAAATAAGACTCAACAGGCTTGGCGAAGGCAATCTCGAACAAATTGAATTATAAGTAATGATACAATTGTTTAATGGTATAATGGTGCAATAATTCAACTGATTATCAGTAATATATAGGCTATAGTTTAAAATGACGTTGCTTTTCCGGAGGTTGAGCGAAGCCGAAACCGGTTTGGGCTTCGCT
>JAYEIA010000053.1:0-40565 GCA_034659855.1 Bacteroidota bacterium | reverse complement strand
ACTTTATTTTGTAACAAGCACTTAAAATATGCTTTGTCCTTATTTTTTTGTATTTATTTAAGAGTCTGGTCTAAAAAGTATGTTTTATTTCAGCAAAACAAGCTATATGCCTAATTATCAGAGTTTTATGAATTATTTTTTTGCTAACTTAAAACTCTTATTTTTAGCACTTTAACTTTATAAACTCTCAACTTAATAACTTTTTAAACTGAACTCATTTAACCTTAGAAAATACAATTTTGGTAGTAACCGGGCTTACCGTTCCGAGCGAATCAGTTACTTGTTCAGTAGTCAACATCACAAAAGCCGAATCGTTATACTGCGACAATTTCATTTCCTGAACAGTATTGTTAACTTCCAAAACAATAGTACTTCTAATGGCATCAAAAGACCAGTCGGCTTGTTGCACTTGTGGTGCAAAGCCCATACGAAAGAACTGCTTATCGGCATTAAAAATTAATTTCCCTTTTCCTACGATGGCATCTTTGATCATCTGCTTATCACCCGCTGAAACTTTTTGGTCATCGAAATAATCAGAAACCACCCACTCGCCCACAAGCCATCTTGAACCTTTTTTTACGGTTGTAATATCAGCGTTATCGGTAAAATCTGTTCGGCTGTTTCCGGCAGGGTCTGTAAATTGACCGGTATTTGTTGAAGATTCTGTATTCGTTTTGTTATTGCTAAAGTTTTCTGATATCGCATAAACTATCAAGGCCACCGCTAAAATAAAAATCCCAATTAGAATATATTTCTTTTGATTTGGAGGAGCTACAGACTCTTTTTTGCTTATTTTTTGTTTTATCATGCGCTCGGGAGATTTTCCGTCATTAACTTCCTGTATAATCTCAAGCAGAACTTCATAGGCCGAATCAAACCCATCTCCGAAGGCATCCAGCCATTCATATTTATGCAATAAAAATCCGGAACTGAGAGAATTTGTAAGCTTTGCTGTTTTAAAAGGAATAATTTTTAAGCCGTAATCATAGGCCCAATGAAGTTGTTCGGCCAATTTATCGGATTGTTGAGCAAAATCAGAATACAGCATAAGAAATATACTGCAATCGGCAATAATATCTTCAAGCTCAACATCATTACCGGCACTGTCAGTATGGTCTCTGGGTAGTATTTTACAAGAATACCCTTTGCCTTCCAACTTAGAGGATAATTTTTTTGCCAAACTTTTATCCTGAGACGGATAGGCTATAAATATACTTTTCATTGGTAAAAATCTTTAAATTACTTTTAACCCGAATAATTCGGGAATTAATAATAACCTCAATGAAAGCATTTGTATATTAACCTATTGATTGTTTTTCTGCAAAAAATGATGATAGCCAAATTTGAGCTATTTTATTTTTTTAATTAATAGTTACAATGTCAATTCAATCAATATTTTATACTGCTTTCTATTGAAAGTTTATGAATAATTGAGGTTAATAAACAATCAAACTACAAACAATCCATAACCGGCAACCGGCCGAAAAGTAAAACTTTCAGACCTATTCTTATGGTCTGTTTGGTCCGGTCACAAAATCGTAAAAATGACGATAAGGGTGTTTTCTAAGCCCATATTATTCCGGTTTCTTCACCAGTGTAGTTGTTACAATATATTCGTCGTAAACATTTTCTTCCCAAATTAATTTATTCTCGGTAAGTTCTTTTACATTAAATTCCAAATTTCTGTCCTCTATACTGATATTAAGCTTAAGACTATCATTTACTTTGTCGATATTCCAAGCCCATTCAGAAATCTCATCGCCGTATTTCATGGTCATTTTGGACTCATCAAATTTATAGGTCAAAATTTCTTTTTGTTCTTCGGCAGAACTTTCAAATAACTCCATATCTGCAGGTGTCATATCTGCAGTACTTTCAATTTTGTCAATAGTCCAAGTACCTTGAATTTTATCTTCAGGGTTTTTTGTGCAAGAACCAAGAATTACTATGGACACAACTAATGCAATAACAACGGACGATAAGTTTTTCATAAGATTTATTTTAATATATGAATTCATACAAATTTAATATTTTTATAACTATCAGCCAACTGTTTATAAGTATTATTGAAAAAATTGACCGGTAGTCTTTAATTTAGGAATTGTGATGAAATAAATTGACAGTTTTAAACAAAGTTATTTTGTTCTTTTATTGCTTGAAAATACTGCGAATAGCGAGCTGTTTAAAGGATTTTTAATTTTTTTTGCGAGCGAGCAAAACCAAAGGCAAAAGAACGAGTTTAAAGCGTCAAGTTATTTCGGAACAATCCTTTTTGGCAAAGTTTGACTTCAAGTATCATTTCCGAATAGGCACAATCCATCAATAAATATCGTTTGTTTGTAAAAATATTTATCCAACTAATACAAGTTTTCTTATATTTACTTAAATTATTAATTTTATAGCAGATATATGAAAAATTTTCTACTTTCAAGTACTTTAATAATAGTATTTACGACGCTTAGTTTTGGACTCAGTGCCCAGAATTATTCAATTTCCGGAACCCAAGCCAAAGGACATGCCGGCCAAAACGCCTCCTTAAAATGTACGGCTGTAAAAATTACTCAAACCGTTTCGGCATATAAAGTTGAGGGTAACAATGCCGGGTTCTGGATTCTTAAAGACGGGGGCACATTCAAAAAATTCTGGACAGAAAATGACCCCAATGTAAAAGCACTGTCGTTTACCCCGGGAACTTATTATGTATATCCCAATATAAAAGCGAATCAAAACTCTGCCATAGTAAAATTATACTTAAAGTAATTTATTTTACAGAAGGTCAAAAAAGCGTAAAGTATCAGAGTTAGCATGCATTAAAGACAAAACTCATGCGATAATGACATTATGAAAATGTAAACAATGAACCTACTCCGAAAAGTCGAAATTTTAGAGTTCTTTAAACTAAATGACTTTTCGGAATTGGCTCAGCAATAGAAAAAACTATTAAAATATATGCCTGATTTTAAACAATATATTTTTATTTTGTTAATTGTGACTAATTCTATTAATATTTTTGGACAAGAAAACAAAATTGATAGGAATGCAATCTATTATGAACTTGGTGGTACAGGATTTGGACCATTTTCCATAAACTATGAAAGAAATTTTTCAATTAATAAGAAAATTATTTTTGCACCGGGAGTAGGAATTTCATTATCTAAGTATATTCACGTCGGCGGAACAAGTTATATTAATGATTATCAATTATTTATACCACTACAGGTGAATTTCATATTTGGTGAAAAAAATCATCAATTTGAAACAGGATATGGAATGCCAATCGCAATAAAAGATAATAAATTTGGAATTGCAGGAAGTATTTATGTCTTAAGATTTGGATATAGATACCAACATAAACAGTCCGGATTTTTAATTAGAGCAAGTATCAATCCTTCCGTAATTGTTAATGTTCCAACCATCATGGGCGGACTGTCTGTCGGTTATACATTTTAGTCGAAAATAAAAATTGTGCGGTTATATTGAATCAATTAAAAATAATATATCCAAACACTTAAAATATTTGACATGAAGAATTTAAATCTTCTGATAGGAATTGTGATTACCGGATTGTTTTTTTCTTGCAATAAAACTGAAGATTTGCCTGCTGACCGTATAATGTTTGTAGAATTAGATAAAATAATTACGTTCTCAAATCCTGATTCTATATGCGGAACCTGTAAAGACCTAATATTTGAAATTGAAAAAATAAATTCATCTGAAAACACCGCAATAGTAAAATTAAATGATAAAATGATTGATTGTGATGGATTTGATAACATTAGAGCAGATTCTGACAATGGAAATGTATTGCTTTTTGATGTAAATAAAGTAATATCTGAAAATGGGAATTGGAAAAATGTTAACGGTATTTGTTTAGACGAATTTGCAGGGAAAGGAGAAAAATATATCGGCTACAGGTCTGGATTTTATCCGTCCGGATTTACAAACTATAATTATGGCTGGATTAAAATTGAATTATCATCTGATAAAAAAACACTAAAAATAATTGACAGAGCAACTAATTATACAGAAAATAAATTTATAAAAGCAGGACAAACGGAGTAAAAACGCAGCACAATATTTACCCAATGGAGAAGGTTATACTGTTTCAAATAAAATGCTCATTATATTGGATATAATGTGAAGCGATAGAAATGAAAAATAATTGTTCCTTAGTGTCTGAACGGAAATAGACGAATTTTACGAAATGAGTTTTTTTTGATGAGATTTTTATTTTTTTAAATTTGGTGATGCCACTGTATCAGCGAATTAAAAAAAATAAAAATATCGCAAAAAAAAACATTTCTAATTTTGGGTATTTCCGTTCAGACACTCCTTAGCAACGCAAACAAAATATCATCGCCTACACTATCATAATTTATTTCGTATCCGTTCCTTATTATTTCGACAAAATGATATATTTGCAAAAAATTGACCGATGATTAAAGCAATTGCAAAATTTCTGGTTCGAAAAGTACCCCGGCCGCTTCTCATAAAATTGAGTTACTTAATACGAGTTCCGGCGAGTTGGATATACTCAGGAGATAACTATGATTGTCCGGTGTGCCGGAAATCGTTTCGCAAATTTTTACCCTACGGAAATCAAGGAAAAGAAAACAGAATGTGTCCCTCTTGTTTATCACTGGAACGTCACCGGTTATTATGGCTTTTCCTGAAAAATAAAACTGATTTTTTTTCTCGACCGATGCAGGTGCTTCATATGGCTCCGGAACAACCTTTCTTAAAACGTTTCAGAAACCTTGAGAATTTAGATTACACAACCGCCGATTTGGTCTCTCCTATTGCAGATGTAAAAACAGATATCAGAAATTTGGTATTCGAAGATAACCGTTTCGATTTTATTATGTGTAATCATGTGTTGGAGCATATCGATGAAGAGCAAACGGCGATGAAAGAGCTTTGGCGCGTGCTTAAACCGGGAGGTAAAGCTATTTTGCAGGTTCCTATTGACTACGAGAGGGAAACGACCTACGAAGACCCTGCAATAACCGCCCCCAAAGAACGAGAACGACTTTTTGGTCAGTATGATCATGTTCGAGTATACGGAAAAGATTATCCGAATAGATTAAAAAAAGCCGGTTTTGAGGTTGATGCCATTGATTTATACAACCAACTGCCCGAAACTAAACGAACACGCTATCGCCTGGATCAAAATGAATTGATATATTTATGTTCTAAACCTGAATAGTAAGCGGGGAAACGATAAGTAGTAACACATAAATTTTTCCGTATTTTAATATTGTTATATTACTGATAATCAGTTGAATTATTGCACCATTATACCATTAAATAATTGTATCATTACTTAGCTGCAGTGTTTTATTGACTCCAAGCGATTAATCAGTCAATCGGACGTTTACTCGATTTTTATTAGCCCGTTGAATGCTGTCCTTTTTCTCAAAGTACCTTAAATACATCAGGCCGTTGTGAACATAATTTTTATCGTACGTTAACGGCGGACCGGAGTCGGGATATAATTTACCGGCATTGTGAAAATGAAAAGCGTTTTTGTAGTCTTTTGCTCGCAACAAGTCGCCATAGCTTAAATCTATCCATCTGGCTCCAAAAAAGAGACTGTTTTTTTTCAGTTCCTCTACGCTAATATGCAAAAAAACACATTTATACCCCATTATTTGATAAGGGCCCCAAGATTTAGCCATTTCTTTTAGTGTGGAATCGGGGGTATTTTTGAGCAATTCAGGGGTGATGTTTTCAAACCGTTTCAATTCACCGTTTTTAACCTTTTTAAGTTTTGCATAGACATGGGGCTCAAACCTATGCGGAATTTGTTTATTTCCGGAGACTTCTATAACAACCAATGCCCTAAGATAACTTGCCGGCAAATTGAACAGCTCAGCTTGTTTTTGAATTTGAGCTCCGTAATTTTCTTGTGTATCTTCGGCCACATTATATTTATTGTACGGTCTGAAATTGCATGAAGAAAAAGCGATTAAAAACACACCGGTGTAATAAAAAAGGTATCTCATCAAAATATACTTTGCAAGCTTGATTTTCATAAATATTATTACAAATGATTAAACGAACAAACGGCTTGTTAAATATTTGCACTCAATATTACGGACTGTCGGCTGATTATTGATTATTTTAAAGCAGCAAAAATACCATAAAAATGCAACTATTAGCCATTGAACCTCGTTATACTTAAAAGATTTTAACTGAAAGGTAGTCAAAATATACTATATTTGTAAAAACCTTAATATATAAAATTATGAAAATTACAATTTTTTCAATTCTGATTTTTATTTTCAGTCTATCCGTATATGCCCAGGATTATATGCCCGAAATGGTAATTGTTGAAGGCGGCACATTTCTTATGGGTAATGAAGAAAGTGAATTCTATGATGAGTTTCCGGCACATAATGTTAGCCTGAATTCATATTTTATGAGCAAATACGAAATTACTATTAAATTATATAAGGTCTTTTGTCAATCTGCCGGGAAAAAGATTCCTCGAGGCTCTGACCAAAAGCCTGCACATTCTATGAGCTGGCAGGAGTCTATTCTTTTTTGCAACTGGCTGAGTATGGTCAACAATAAACAAATGTGTTATAAAGTAAAAGAAACCGAAAAATCCTTTTATGCAACGCTGATTCCGGAAGCTAACGGGTTTAGACTTCCGACGGAAGCTGAATGGGAATATGCTGCAAGGGGCGGCAACAAATCAAAGTATTATTCATACAGCGGAAGTAATAGTGCAGCTGATGTAGCTTGGTTTCTATTTTCGGGCCATGAATTAAAGGATGTAGGACAAAAACAACCGAATGAACTTGGTATTTACGATATGTCCGGAAATGTTTTAGAATTTTGTTATGACAACTACAACAAAGATTATTACAAAAAGAGAGCAAGTGATAATCCTACCGGAGCTGAATTAGGGTCCAGAAAAGTGGCAAGAGGCGGTTCATACCAAGGCAGTGCAGAAGCATTGCGTATTTCAAAACGATTTTCCCATTCAAAAACTCATGCTGCCAAAACCTTAGGCTTACGACTTGTATATAATGCAGAATAAGTTGTATTCTTTTTTCGTATCATTTTGAGAGGACGGTTCATTTTTAGTATTTACTGAACTAAAAAAATATACCACTGATACAGTTTGTTTCAGTGGTATTTAATATAAATTATTTTGAGACGTTTTAGTTCCGATTATTTAGCATGGATTTCAATCCTCATAACCAAATGTATCGTCTTTTGCCAAGCGTTTAACTTTACCCCTAAAGTATTCATATTTTTGCCCACTCTCGGGGCAAGTTGCAAAACCGTCTTCGTCAAATTGTAATCTGTGTCCGTATTGACTCATCCACCCGATACGCTTTGCCGGATTTCCCACCACGAGAGAATATGGTTTTACTTTTTTTGTAATCACGGCTCCTGCCCCAATAAAAGCATACTCTCCAATTTCATGACCACAGACAATGGTTGCATTGGCTCCAATCGTAGCACCTTTTCTCACCGTCGTTTTTTCAAACTCATGGCGACGTACAACGGCACTTCTGGGATTTGTAACATTGGTAAAAACCATGGAAGGCCCCAAGAAAACATCATCTTCACAGATAACTCCGGTATAAATCGAAACATTATTTTGCACTTTGCAGTTTTTACCTAAAATTACATCCGGTGCGATAACTACATTTTGTCCGATATTACAATTTTCTCCAATTTCAGAATTCTCCATAATGTGCGAAAAATGCCATATTTTTGTTCCCGAACCTATAGTGCAATTTTTATCAATTACAGCCGTTTCGTGTGAAAAATATCTTTTTGAATTATCGGTATCCATATTGTAATAAATTATATTCTATTCCTATTTCGCATAGCTCACCGAACGTCTTTCTCTGATTACCGTTATTTTAATTTGCCCCGGGTAAGTCATTTCTTCTTCAATACGCCTGGCCACATCCATTGAAATATTCTCAATATCCTTATCTGTTACTTTATCGCTGCCCACAATAACTCGTAATTCTCTACCGGCCTGAATGGCATAGGTTTTAACTACTCCGTCGGCAGAAAGTGCCAAATCCTCCAATTGTTTGATTCTTTTTATGTAAGACTCCGCAATTTCTCTTCTCGCTCCCGGTCTTGCCCCGGAAATAGCATCACAAACCTGCACGATGGGTGCCAACAAGGTTGTCATTTCCACCTCGTCATGGTGAGCTCCGATAGCATTACATACTTCCGGATTTTCTTTATATTTTTCGGCTAATTTCATTCCGTATATGGCATGTGGAATTTCAATTTCCTCATTGGGTACTTTCCCGATATCATGCAATAATCCGGCTCGTTTTGCCATTTGAGCATCCAGTCCTAACTCTCCGGCCATAACTGCACATAGATTTGCCGTTTCTCTTGAATGCTGCAACAAGTTTTGTCCGTATGATGAGCGATACTTCATTTTACCCACCATTCTCATTAACTCATTACTTAATCCGTGAATACCCAAATCTATTGAGGTTTTCTTTCCGGTTTCTAAAATTTCCTCTTCCACTTGTTCTTTGGTTTTTGAGACAACCTCCTCGATACGTGCCGGGTGAATTCTTCCGTCGGTCACTAACTTATGCAAAGCAAGTCGGGCAATTTCACGTCTGATAGGGTCAAATCCGGATAATAGAATAGTTTCCGGTGTATCATCAACTATAATTTCTATTCCTGTAGCCGCTTCCATGGCTCTGATATTCCGTCCTTCTCTTCCGATGATTCGTCCTTTTAAATCGTCGCTCTCAATATGAAAAACTGTAACGGCATTATCAACCGCAGTTTCGGTACCTATCCTTTGAATGGTTTTTATGATAATTTGCTTGGCTTCTTTTTTGGCATTTACTTTTGCGTCTTCAATGATATCATTCCGGTAACTTAATGCTTCGGTTTTTGCTTCTGCTTTTAGCGAAACAGTAAGTTCTTCTTTGGCCTCTTGTGCTGTATAGCCGGCAATATTTTCTAATTTTTGGATATGTTCGTTTCTGATTTTCTCCAAGTCATTTTCTTTATTTTCAACAATTTGAAGCTTGGCTTCTAAATTACTGTTTAATTTTTCAGTGGCAGCTTTTTGCTGATCATAATTTGACAATTTTATATTAAATTCGTCTTTTCGTTGCTTTAATGAAGCTTCTCTTTGTTTGACTTTGTTTTGATTTTTAGCCAATTTTTCATTTTTCCTCTTTATAAAGCTTTCATGCTTTTCTTTGAGTTCCATGAATTTCTGCTTGGCCAAAAGTTCCTTCTCCTTTCTTTCAACTTCTGCTGAAACTTTGGCTTCTGTAATTATTTCTTCTGCTTTCTTGTTAACTTGTTTAATTCTGACAAAAAAACCGATGAGAATACCGCCGATTAAGCCCAAAATTATTGATACAATCCATATAATTTCCATTGTTTATTTTTTTTTATGCATAAAAAGACCCCGCAAATTTCTCAAATATTTAGGATAAGCTCCATTTTTGTCATTCCCGGAACTGCCTCTTGGTTCAAACTTCCGTTGCTTTTGACAGAAATCGACCGAAGTCGAGATTACGGCCTGTCTTCCGCAAGAATGAGCTTGGTTCCGATTTTTACCAGTGTTGAACTTCCAAATATGCTTGAGAAATAATGCGGGGATTATTTCAACTAAATTTGATTTTAATTTCTAATGTAAAGGTACAAAAAAAAATTGACTTACAGTTTTATTCTTCTGAATTCTGATCTAAATATGTATCAATATCACTGTTTATTTGCTTAATTTCATCAATAAACCTCTGAGAAAATGAATCATAATCATTTTCAATCAATTCAATTCCGTATTGCAGAGTAGTCATTGCCAAATAATCATAAGTATCTTTATCAGAATACTTCCCTCTGTACTTAGATATTCTATGATTTATCAGGCTTGCCGCCTTTCTGATTTTTTCTTCATCCTCTCTCTTTATCGTAAGAGGATACGAGCGTTCAGCTATTTGTATGTTTATTGATAATCTGTCGTCAGCCATGAATTATGCTATTTATTTAACATACTTATACACTTGTCAATTTCCCGCACTATACCGTTAACTCTAATTTTTGTATCATGCACATCTTTTGCAGATGCTGTGATAGATTTTGCTGTTTTCAGCGTTTGAAATTGTTGCTGTAATTCAGACAATTCAAATTTGCAGACATTGTTCTGCTTTTTTAACAGAGTATTTTCTTCGGATAATTGCTTATTTTCCCCTCTGTAATGTTCCAGTTGAGTAATTACTGCAGCTATCTTAGATTTTAATTCCGATATTTCTTTGATATTATCCATATTAACAAACAACTCTACAAATTTAATATTGCTCGGCAAAATACCCAAGCAATATAAGAATTATTTTGGTTTTGTTTCAAATTCTTGAAATCTTCGACCAATTTATAAAAAATTTAGCAAAGTTCCGCAAAAATTAGAAATTTGTATTCTCAAAAAAATTGTAACTCATGAAAATTGCGTTAATTGATAATTTTGATTCATTTACATATAATTTAGTACATATACTCGAAAAATACACAAACCATTTGGATGTATTCAGAAGTAACGATATTAACATGGAGCATCTCAATGGTTATGATAAAATTATTTTGTCTCCGGGGCCGGGCCTACCTTCCGAGACTCAAATAATGAAACTTTTTAAAAAGCAATTGCCTGATGCTGATATTTTTGGGGTTTGCCTGGGACTTCAATTGATATATGAAATCTTCGGCGGAAAACTTAAACATATGAAGACGGTAAATCACGGGCTTCAAAAAGATACAATAATATCAGACTCCGATGAGAATATTTACCGAAAAGTACCTAATCCATTTTTATCGGGCAGGTATCACTCATGGGTTGCCGATCCGGAATATTTACCGAAAGAGTTAAAAATAACGGCGATTGATCAGAACAATAATATTATGTCAATTGCACATAAAAAGGCAAACATCAAAGCTGTACAATTCCATCCGGAATCGATACTCACTCCTTATGGTGAACAAATTATTAAAAATTGGGTCAAAAATTAAAAGGTATTCGTCAAAAAGAAACCTTTGCTTGTCAATTTTTTCATACTTTTGTATTAAGAAAATAAAACTATGTACTCCAAATCTCAGCACATATATTTAATCATCAGTATTAGTATTCTTCTTAATACTTTTTTTACCAATGAGTTACAAGCCCAACACATCCTTTTGGGAAAGTCACTCAGCAGTATTAAGTCATTTTATGACAAAGATCCGGAGTACACCATACGAATAGATACAATTAATTCAAGAAAACTGTTAATTAGTTGTCAATCTTCAAATATATATCCGTCTCATACTTATGAGATTGATCGCCTGATGGATAGATGTATAACCTACGGTTTTATATCTCGTAATGAGGATGTTCTGAATACTTATGTAGAAATACTGGATCATTCAGGAAGCTTGATAAACTCAAACGAGAACTTTTCACAATTTACCTATATGCTCGATTTGCCCGATAAGCAAATTTTCTACACAATTAAACGACCTTATTATAATAGCTCATTGAAGATAAAAAGGAAAATATTCTACATTGTGATAACAGAAGAGCGAAAAAAACTTCAAGTCGGTAGATAAAGGACTAATGTAATCGAATGTAATTTTTTATAAAATAATTTTGTAAACATTACACATATGGCCTATGGTTGACTGCAAAGAAAAGTATACACTTAAAGAATAAGTGCGGGAAGAATAAAGTCGGGGTAGTGAGATTCGAACTCACGGCCTCTACGTCCCGAACGTAGCGCGCTAACCGGGCTGCGCCATACCCCGTTTATTCAATTGCAAATTTAATTATTTTAAGTGTAATCCAAAATTTATAAAAAAATTTTATTCGAAAAAAATATTCCTTACTTTAGTTGATATTTAATCAAAATAAGTTTGCACAAATTTGCTCCGATGAAATACTTCTTTATTCTGTTCACCTTTCTGTCATTTTTTGGATATTCTCAAGACTCTGTAGTTACACTTAAACAATGTATCGATTATGCAGTACAAAAAAATATCACTGTAAAACAGCAAATGATAAGTACAAAAATTCAAAAAAATAATTACAATCAATCAAAATATGATCTGCTCCCGTCAGTAAATGCGGGCAGCGACTACAACCTCAGCTTTGGAAGGGCTGTTGACCCCTACACCAACGAATTTAGTGAAACCAATGCAAAATCTGCGAACTTATACCTCAACAGTTCTCTTGCTTTATTTGAGGGTTTCAGAAAACACCATACAATTCATAAAAGCAGATTGAATTATAGGGCTTCCCTTCAAGATACCGAAAAAACAAAAAATGATATTGCCCTGAATATTGCCACAGCCTACTTGCAAATATTATTCAACAAAGAATTACTGGCTGTTGCAAAAAAACAATTAGCACTCACAAAAAAACAAACGGTGCGTGTAAAACAAATGGTTGAAGCCGGGAGATCAGCAGAAAGTGATCTAACTGATATTTTAGCTCAAGCAAGTAATGAAAGCTATAATGTGGTAACTGCAGAAAATAATCTTAGAGATTCAAAATTATTACTGCTGCAACTAATGGATTTGAAAACATCTGATAAATTTGCAGTCATTGCACCGGACTCCGACAGTACCGAAATAAATCTTGAATATACGGCGGACGAACTGTTTCAGCTCTCAAAAGGACTACCGGAATTAAAAGCTGCAAAATACAGAGAGTCTGCAGCAAGGAAAGATATTTCGATAGCCCGAAGCGGGTACTACCCCCAATTTAATGTTGCGTTTAATATAGCCACCGGCTTCTCTGATGCCCGACAATTATATCAGTACGGGGATAGTATTTCTGCTCCGATTGGATATGTAGGAAGTAACGGTGACATTGTATATTCTGTAATGCCCACATACAATGCCGTTAATTATCCTGCAATGGATCAGCTAAAAGATAATCGCAGTCAAAGTCTGTCTTTTAGGCTTAGTATTCCTATCTTTAACCAATTTAGAGTGAGGACCCGGGTCAAAAATGCAGAACTTTATGCAGAACAAACGCATTTGTCTCTAAAACAAACAGAAAATCAATTATACAAAGAAATACAGACGGCTTTGGCTAAAGAAAAATCGGCCGGAGCTCGATATTTAAGCAGTCAAAAGGCGGTTTTGGCAAATCGTAAAGCCTTTAAAAATTCAGAAAATAGATTTGAGTTGGGCTTAATAGACAGCTATTTATATAACCAAGCAAAAACTCAACTTACAAATTCCGAATCTGATTTATTGCAATCAAAATATGATTTACTGTTTCGAAAAAAAATCTTGGATTTTTATGCCGGCAAACCATTGTATTAACAATTATTCTTACAAAGCTGTCATTTTGACCGCCGTACTCATTTCCGGGTATTCTTCCATTTAAATAAACTAATGAGCAACATGGAGTAAACTATAGTCGTTACTTGATATACACGTAAATACACAATAATACTAAGCAACCAAAATACAGGTTGTAAATTCTTTACATCGAAATAAAAAAAAATGATTATCTTTAACAAGAAATTATGGAATTTAAAATATTTCGCATCTCAGGGAAAAATAATCACTAAACTCGTTTATTAATTAAATTTCAAAACTTAGAATTATGAAACTCAAAAATCTGATTACATTATCATTTGCAATTTTTGCATTAACTGTATTTAGCTTTGCTCAAGAAGAGCAGGCCGAAGCTCCTATGTTTGGAACAACAAGAAGTTTTTCACACGCTGCCGTACACAATTTTAAAACGGTAAGCGGTGACGCTGTTTCTTATCAATTTACAATTGAAAATAAAGGAAAAACAAACTTAAAAATTATGGACATCAAAATTCCTGAAAAAGTCGGAGTCACTATTGTTGAAAGTACGATTAAGCCCGGAAAGCAAGGAATTATTCTTGCAACAATTGATCCGACAATAGCAGCCAAAGGAAAACTTAAAGAAACTATCGTTGTAACTACGGAACAAAAAGAACCCGGGGTGATAACCACAAAAAAAATAAAATTCCAAGTAGAAGCAGAAATTAAGTAAAGTACAATAATTTTTAAAAACCGTAAAGTAAAAGCTTTACGGTTTTTTTTGTATCAAAAAATAACTTCGCCCAGCTATCATAATTTATTTTGTATCCGTTTGTAAAAGCCATATTTCTTAAATCTTTCTTAATTTTTATTGCATTATCAAAACCTGTAATTTAGAATGGTTTACTCATAAAAACAAAGGTTTACCGCTAACCGGGAAGTCTGTTAAGAAGCCAAAAAAAAGGAACCGATCTCGAGCGAGATGGTTCCTTTGTATCGAAATTATGCAATTCTCAATATAATACCCCTAAAATCTGAGAAAGAATCACGAAGATTAGTACATAAATCCGAATAACCACAGTGGTATAGAGTTTTCAACCCCTATTTCTATAGAATCCACTGCGTATATTTTTGATTGCTCATTAAATTTCTTTTGATAAAAACTTTCTTTACACAAAATATCAAATAGTATGCCGGAAACCTCAAAATCAGCTTGTTGAGAATAATAAACCTCCTGAGATACAGAAAGTTGATGTTGAAAAAATGTCTTTTGTATTAAACATTTTTTAAATTGGGCAGAAAATGTATATAACAGATTGGTATTATTAATAAATACACTATCAGCCTTCGTCATCACACCGGATTCCTTACCTCTCTCCTTATACAAACTTATTATCCGACCTTTGCGCAAAAGTTCCAAATATTGCAGAACGGTTCCTCTGGTGGCATTTACCAACTTACTGAGATCAGTAATATTTAATTTATCGGAATGATCTGTAGCTAAAAACAGAATCAACTGCTTAATTTTCTTCAAATTTTGAAAATCTACCCCACCCACTTGAGTTAAATCGGATTCTATAAATCGATTAAACTTTTCAGCCAATTGGGTAAGCAAACCACTACTGTCTTTTGTAAAAGACGGATAACCGCCGTATCGCATGTATGAATCCATATATGCTGTGGGATCAACCTTTTGTGTAATCTCTAAGCTTATTTCAACATGGTTCTTCAGAATATCCCCAAAACTTACTTTTGGAATATCGACTCCTGATGAAAAATGAATATACTCTCTTAAAGACAAAATGGGCAACTCATAGATTGCCGATTTTTCTTTAATATAACTGTTTTTTTCATAGTCCTCTACTGAAGAGCCTATCAAAACTAACTTTAAATTCCCGTAATTTCTAAGAACTTGCTCAATTTCTTCATGCCAGCCGTCATACTTGTGGATATCATCAATAAATAAATGTTTTCCCCCTTGTTTGGCAAAATTTTCTGCAAAACCCCCTAAACTGTTTTGAGAAAAGTAAATATGATCGGCTGCTACATAAAGAACTTGAGTATTAATTTTATAATTTTGCTTAACAAATTGTAAAGCCAGGTTTGATTTTCCGACAAAATGTGCTCCTTTTATAACAACCGGGTTGCGGTTCCAATCAATGACATCGTACAGAAAGCGTTTATGCCTATAGTCAATACTTCTGAGCTTATAGACAAATTGCTCAAACAATAATTCCATTGAATTGTATTATACAGAGTACACATTGCTCGTTATCATTCTGTTCATGACAAAAGTAAAAACTAATTTCAGAATACCAAAACTTTTTTAAAGTTTGTTTTACAAAAAATACTTTTTACTTATATTAATTCTATATGAACGTCAATGAGCTGATTTATTCTAATAATTTGCAATATAAAAACAATTGTATTTCATACCAAACGTTTTAATACTCCTTTTTCAACAATATACCAACAATCTTATACATTGAATATCAGCTATATAGAAAATCTGTTCAAAAATTAAACACTTTTAATTATTAAAAGCTCTAAATATCAAGGTATTTTGTAAATATCAATATGTATTTCCATAACTTAGGCTATTGGAGAAAATAAATTTAATTATTTTTTCGTTTTCTGCTTATTTAATATGATTTGTTTTGTAAAAAGGTCAAATTGAAACCTCCTTAGCCCTGTATTAGGGAACCAAAATAACCGGCTAATAGCGCTTAGAGAGCGTAGATTATCAAAGAATATCTGAACCAATATATTGCGTGTTATCGCTTATTGTAATTACAATATATTATTGCACGCCATGTAGGTTGCTTAATTCTCATTCCTGAAATTTATATTTTGTTTGCTAATCCTGCTCACAATCTTTTAAGCTCTGAGCAAGCTCTCTTGGGATATACAAACAGCATCAGTTCCCCCTATATACAACTCCTGTGTGTATGATAAGAACGTAGTATTATGTAACGCATTTTAAGTTTATGCCCGCAGTAAGAAAAACTATGCTTCTGTTTTATCTTTTATTGTTTGCAATAAAATTTCCGGAAGACTGTGTTCCTTGAGCTTTGCTAACAGCCTGTTTTATCATAGAGAATTTAGTTCAATTACAATCACTTTAATGCAAAATTAATACCTGCCACCTGCTTACAAACACTATTCATCCTGATAAATGTCTGACAAAAAGCTACGCTGTTCAATGCAACAGTCTGACTTACCTCCTATTTTTCTGTATAGTGACTTTATACAAAGTGGTACCAAATTTCATGAATTGAATTACTCATGACGCACCAACCGGGCTTTGTTGTTGATTAGGTATTTGGCAAAATAAAAAAGACTGCCCCGAGGGACAGCCTTCCAAACTCGTTTTGAAATTATTATCAAAACTAATCTGTTATATTATATAGTGTCTGTTTATAAACAAAACGTATGTTTTTCCCGAGTGCCAGGAACTCAGCTACCTCAGGTTCTTGACTCAGCAGATTAAAATATGAACTGCTCGCAAATAATATATCTTTTTGTTTCAAATCAGATTGTACCGAATATTGATCTATCCATTTATCTCCATTATTGTAAACAGCCCTACCCTGCACGTTGACCGACTGATGGGCAAAGTTCCTGACCACTCCGTGCTTGTCTCTGTATTTCATTCTTGATGCTCCCCGGTATACATCTTTAGTCGTAACTGCATTGGTTTGAGACTGTATTTCGGAGCTTTTCTGAATACCTGCAAAGCCGCTTTCTTCCTCCATGTCATCATATTCTTTTTTATTCTTTAGCATAAATTCTACCGCACTTCTTTTGGCTCCAAACCGGTTTCTGAAAATAATATCATCCTCACGAATATTTCCCTGCGATATTTGAATTTCTTCATCTTCCAAAATCAGATAACCCGTATAAGGAGTTATTATTCCGTACTTTAAAGCCAAAGACTTTACTTCATCTGTAAGTTCTTTTTCCTCGCCGCTTAACCTTATCTTATCAAGAAGAAAACCTATTTTGCGACCGGCCCATAATACCGGAACAAAATCATTGTGTTGTTTTCCGGAAAAGACAATATTGTATTTGTACGTTTTCGTCTTTCCGTTTACCTTTCCCGTCAGCGTTATTTGTGTTTTTCCCGATTTGGGATACCTTCCCAATATAGTAAGCGATCCCCCTTTAAACAAGTCAGGATAATTACGCGGAAAAATTTCTGTCAATCGTATAGCTGAACTTTTTATATCAATATCAGTCAAAACCGGGGAACTGACCTTTTCATAAAATGAAGCAATATGTTTGGTAATATCTTCTCCTTCACCTATATAAGCTCTGTAGGCTCCGGTCTTATTTGTTATTTTATCCAATAAGTGGGTGTTTATATCGTCGCCTACACCAAAAGTAAACACTCTGGTTTGCGAATTGGAGTTGCCGGGAATTTTGTTGAGTAGCTTTTTTGTATCTGTCACTCCAATTGTTGGCTTTCCGTCAGTAATGAATACAATCATATGCGGGCGATTGTTCTCGGATTTTATTTTTGAAGCAATCTCAAAGGCTTCATCCATATTTGTTCCTCCTACGGCCGCGAGTTTGCTTATGAATTTCTTAGCTTCTGCTATGTTTGAAGAATTGGCAGTTTCCAGTTTACCAAACAATGAGGACGCTACAGTTGAGAATTTTACAATCTCAAAGCGATCGCCCTTATTTAAATTATCCACACACCAATCCAAAGCATCCTTAGCTTGCTGCATCTTATCTCCTCGCATACTTCCCGACACATCGAGTACAAAAGTTATATCTTTACTACTCAATTTTGCTTTATCATCAATAAATGCCGGGCTGATATTCATTAAAAAAAATCCGTCTTCTTCAGAAGGCGTGGCTTCTTGATAAGACATAACTGCCATGCCGACATCTTCTCCGGAGTAGCTGACGAACAGCCTGAAATCTTTGTCGGGCTTTACGGCTTTGGCCTCATACCCGACAACCGCTTTGTTCGGACTTTGTCGAATGACCTCTGCCACATGGTGTGGCGAATAAATGGAATTAATATTTTGAGCTGATTTAATATCAATTTTAAAACTTAAATTTTTGAGCGGTTTCGCCGAATGTTTTTCAGTATTCAAAGGGAAAGTCCATGACACGGTGTTGTTGTCTTTCTTCAAAATTTCACGATAAAAAATTTTGATACGTTTCTCCGAATGCGGCTCTATAGGGAATATTCTCACTCGGAATAACCCGCGGTTTGCATATTCCAATAAAGCCGGATCTTTCATTTTTCGGACAATATCTTCATAAATTTTCTTCGCTTTATCTGCATCCAGTAGTTCAGCCGGCGTTTGTTTTCCGTTTATCTCCATACTGAAATTACTCAAAACAGCATCTTCCGGAACCGGAAATAAAAACCAGCCTTCGAGCCGTTGCGAACCGGGGTTATAAAATGTTTGATCAATTGATGTAAAGGCAATTAACTCATCAATTTGAGTTTCTACTTTCAAATTTTTAACTTCCAACATATACGATGAAGCGTTTGAATTTATTCCATTAGACCCCGGAGGTGCCACAATAATAAATCCTCCTGAAAACCCGGGCAATAGAACTCCAAACAATAGGGCAAATACGAATAGTGTTTTTAAAGTTTTCATGGTTTTGACTTTTTGCCGAAAAGCGGCTGTTTATATTTGAGTGTAGTTTAAAAAGGTTAAAAGTTGAAAGTTTGTAAAGTTAATTATTTGATATTCAACAAATTATATAGAATTACTATATTTTAACAGCTGTTTGAATATTAGGCAAATAACACGTTTTACATTAATACTTTATACTTTTTATACTGAACTCATATTTGGTTTATTAAAAGTGAGGTTTTCTTTGTATGTTGAGGGGAAGCGTGTTATTAATTCCTCCCCCCTCACACGCTTTGCTACTGCTGTATAGTACTGAATTTAAGTTACTGCCCTTATTTTTCAAAAATATAATTTTTATCCTGAGCTTGTTCTCTCACCACTTTTATTAACGCTGACCCCAGAGTACCCTCCTCAGCATTATTTTTCTTTTCCTTTGCTATAAACGCTTCTCGCTTTTTATTAAGCGCATTAATTTGTTTCTGAATTTTTTCTCTCTCCTCCTTTTTTCCTTCAACATATGCTTTCCTTTCTTTTTTATCCATACCCTTCATTTCTTCAGGCAACTGTTCTTCTTTAATTTCTTCAATATCAACGGATTCATCTTCTACAGCATCAACCAAATCCCAATTGGAGTTACGATAGGCTGAAGAGCTTTTAGAAACTGCCCGCCCCACAGAGGCCTTTTTACTCATTTTTACGGCATTTATATCTTGAACTGATTGTCTGGAACCAAAAGCTTCGCCCTGACTTCCGTATCCAATATAAGTCTTATTTAATTTTGTGTTCAATCCTAAAATTTGATCATCAAAAGGTGTTTCAATATAGCTTACTTGCTGATTTTGATTAATATTCATATACTTTCCGTCGGCCAAGTCGGCTCCGTCTTTCCACATGGTATTAATTCCCTCGGTAGCATTGCCGCAAAATATAGTATTAATAATTATCCCTTCGGCAATTGAATTTTTGCAAGAAGTTTTATAATCTACTGCGCCTTGAGTAAACTCTTCATTCCCGGCTATAAAAATCATTTTCAGGTCTTTGTCCGATTTACTCCATTTGAGCTCATCAGAGGCATCTCTAATGACTGTTCCGCAATATTCATAGCCTCCGTTGGTTTTAAGTGAAAATAATTGCTCAGAAATTGCATCCAAGTCTGTAGTCAGTGGACTTACCAAACGAACGTATCCGTCGGCACTTTCCAAATTGTCGTTCCCGTATTCATACAGAGCAATCTCCAGTTCCGGGCGATTTCCTTTATAAGTTGTCGTTGCCAATTCATTGACCACACTCCACAGTTCTGTTTTAGCTTGATCTATCAAACCGTCCATACTGTTACTGGTATCCAAAAGTAAGGCTACTTGGATTTTAGATCCATTGTCATCTGATTTTTGAGCATATGTGCTGAGGTTTATAAGTAAAGCCAAAGCCAATAATATTCCGAAAATTGCATTTGTTTTCATAACTAATAGTATTAAAGTTAAAATATTTCTGAATTCAATGATTAGATAACTTTTTGATAAAGATTCCATAAAGGCTCTGAGATTATTTGTTCTTTATTTTAATATTTCCGATTTTTGAAGAGTTAATGATCTTCCTAAAATACAAAAACGCTCGGTTGGAGCGTTTTTGTATATGGTCCCTCCTAAGGAATTTTAAAAATGATAAAACCGTTTATTTGCACGGGTTTCCACCCGTGCCTACATAATGATCATCACTCTGCGATTTATTGAAAAAAAAAGCCGTAGGCTTGATCTATCGGTAGCCCCGTATGGAATGCGGGGATTCTATGATATATCAAAATATAAAAATCCCGTAGGGATGGTCTCTAAAACATAGATCATTCCTACGGAATTTTAGAAATTTTAAAATCATATTTAACCCCGCATTCCGCCTACGGCTACATACGGGGCTACCGATAGGTCATCGCTCTGCGATTTATTGAAAAAACATCAAAAAATACCTCTTTTTTGGGAAAAACAAAAAAAGTCGCCAAAACGGTAGCCAACAGTATTACATAAGATGTTTTTATCTTCAATTTATCTAATTTTCCATCAATATTATAAATTGTAATTGTCCACAACTCGCACACTTGTGTGAAATTTAACTCTTATTTATGAAATTTCTGTTCTGAATATTGTCCAATAAAATAAAATGCTAAGATTGGTATCAACATAAATTTTGCTGATTTTTCAAGCAAATTAAACATATCAATTGATATTAAAAATATAGCAATCACAACAATTACTATTATATTAATATGTATCTTTTTCATTATTCCTTCTGTTTTATTAATGTCTATAATAAATGCTGACAAATAACCTGAGTTCTTTTAACGGTTATACGAATTGATATGAGCTTCCAGTTTGCGAATACTGCTGCTGAATGTGAAAGCATTGTTAACACGATAATAGTTCTCGGGATCAACACAATAGCCGTAGGCGAAAGTAGCAAATTCCAAACGAGCATCATCAAATGAAAACTGCCTCATAATACGCTCAACGCCGGCAGCATCAATATTGCTGTTACGCAAAGCTTGCTTGGCGATAATCAATTTATCGCTTCCGAAAGTCGCACGGTTCATCGAGCTCACAACGGCCGGAATATTTACCATATTATAACGCCGTGTGGGTCTGTCGTAACGAGGGTTATTTTGACGATAATCCCGGTTGTTATGATAGCTTCGTTCAGATTCGATATACCGCTTTTCGAGAACAACCAAACGGTTGTGCTTTGTAATTTTGGCAATGACATGACGATTTCTGGGTATATAAATACTTCCGCGATAAACAATACGCTGATGACCGTGACGTCCCACCCTTCTGGACACAGTAATATGGTGTTGCCCGGCACTGATGTTTTGCTTTCTAAAAACGCCGTCAGGTGCATCATACCCCCGGTCTCCAATGCTAACTGTCATAAAGGCTCTGTCCCACATACGGATGGTCAATCTTGAATGATCATAATGCCTTTGTGCAGTTGTCGCTGAAAAGCTCAGCATACTAATTACGATTAAATAAAATAATTTTTTCATTTTCCTTGTTTTTTTTACGTTTGATTAATCAAGAGAATTCAATTTACGTGCCGGAAGTTATCGTATCAGAAACGGATGAGCTGTCAATGACATTCAAAGTAGCAGTATCATCAACTTCTTCTTGTACAGTATCAATTTCGAGATACACATTTTCTTGATTAACAGAAAAGGAATCTATTTGAAAAAATTTCCTGATTATCTCATTTAACTCATCCGGCTCAACAAACCCCTCCTCTACGGAAATACTGTCCTTCCCATCAAAAAGTATTTGTCCCATCATCATATCCTCCTGTTCTCTGTCGAAAAGATACTCTCCGGTATTGGTTACAAAAACTATCTTTTTTTCAAAAAGCATATCACTTTCTATTCCCATACCCGATAGTATTCGACGGTATTCAACAGCCTCACGACCAAAGCGTTTAAACAAAAATTTGAACTCATAAGCTGCATAATCTCCCGACATCTTTATAATTTTTCTATACTCATCGGCATTGACTCTAAAGAACATAACGGATTTGTTTTTTACATAAGCTATTTTCTCCGGTTCAGGTTTACCATTGTCAACTAAACGTTTACTTTGGATAAGATTCTTATTTTCAGCATATTCAGGAAGCAAGTCGGGTTGTTTTTTTGGTTTGCAGGAAGTATAAAACAGTAAAGCCTGTAAAAAAAGTAAAGAAAAATAGACATATCGTATATTAAGAAAAACGATCATAACTGCCGAGAAGTTTTGTTTTACAAATGTGAATCAAATTTAATCATTTTTTAATAAAGGAAACAGTAAATATATTTTTTTTATATTTGTCAAAAAAAACAGAAATGGAAATTTACATTTTAGCTCTTATTGTATTACTTATCATATCTTCTTATGTTTTCTCGGAATATTTGTCCTATTTAAACGCTTCATATCGCAACAAAAACATCCCGGAAGTATTACAGGGCATATACGACAAAGAGAAATACTTAAAATCGCAAAAATATGGTGCTGCAAACACAAAATTATCACTTTTCAAAAATAGTTTCGATACCGTAATCATTCTTGCTATGCTGCTGCTCGGCGGGTTCTCTATTGTTAACTCACTAACAATCAGCTTATCAGAAAACATTATCGTATCTACTCTATTATTTTTTGCAATACTTATGTTTGCATCAGATATAATATCAACCCCCTTCTCATTATACAGCACTTTTGTAATAGAAGAGAAATTTGGATTTAATAAAACAACGCTGAAAACATTTATTACAGATAAATTAAAGTCATGGTTGCTAATGGCTGTTATTGGCGGCGGGATTCTGGCTGCAATTATATGGTTTTACCTGCAAACTCAAGACTATTTTTGGATTTTGGTTTGGGCAATGCTGAGTTTATTCTCAATTTTCATGGCAATGTTCTATTCCACTTTAATTGTTCCTTTATTTAATAAGCAGAAACCTCTGGAAGATGGAGAGTTACGAACAGCAATTAATAAATTTGCAGATAAAGCCGGATTTAATGTGACAAACATCTTTGTCATTGACGGCTCAAAGCGCAGTACCAAGGCCAATGCTTATTTCTCGGGTTTCGGAAAAAAGAAACGAATTGTTTTATTTGATACTTTAATAAACGACATGGAAGTTGATGAAATTGTGGCAGTTCTGGCTCATGAAATTGGACATTATAAGAAAAAACACATCATCAGCAGCATGGCATTATCAATTTTACAAAGCGGATTTATGCTTTATCTTTTTTCTTTGTTTGCCGAGAGCAAAACACTTTCTCATGCCTTGGGTGCCGACAAACTTAGTTTTGCCCTTAATCTTATAGCCTTTAGCCTATTATACAGTCCCATATCGTTTGTTTTAGGTTTACTTATGAGCAAACTTTCCAGAAAAAATGAATACGAAGCCGATAATTTTGCCAAACAATATGGCCTGGCAGAACCTCTCATTTCCGGATTAAAAAAATTGACTGCTAAGAATTTAAGCAACCTTACGCCACACCCTCTCTACGTTAAGTTTTATTACTCACACCCTACATTACTTCAAAGACTAACAGCTCTACAAAAGGATGAAAGAAATTGAAAGAAAATTTTTAGTAAATAATGCGTTCAAATCTTTTGCAGTAAATCAATATCGAATTACGCAAGGCTATCTCAACACCGACCCGCACAGAACTGTGAGGGTACGTCAGACAGAGAGTAAGGGATTTATCACAATAAAGGGAATATCCGAAAATAATGGAATAAGCAGAGAGGAGTTCGAAACCGAAATAAAATATTCTGATGCTGAAAAGCTTCTGGAATTATCTGTCGGAGCTCTTGTCATAAAAACAAGATATATTGTTCCGGCCGGTCATTTGAAGTTTGAAGTGGATGTTTTTGAAAAGGAAAATCATGGTTTAGTTTTGGCAGAAATTGAACTGACAAAAGAAAATGAACACTTTAAAAAACCACACTGGCTTGGAAAAGAAATTACAGGTATCAACCATTTCTACAACCTTCAATTGTCGCAAAATCCATATTGTGATTGGACCGAAGATTTAAAAGCACAATTTAGAGTCAGGCATTAAATAATACCGCAGGTTTTCAAACATTGATGCAATGGAGCTTTATTGTGACTAACGGTCGTTCGATATACTTTTTTAAGAGATTCAGGGGCTTCGTTTACCACGAAACTTTCTTTGGTAATATCCAAGAAATGAATGTCATTATAATCGTTGCCTAAACCTATAGTATCCTTTAGAGGCAGTTGAAGCCTGTCAAGCAGCCATTTGAGTGCATTTCCTTTATTTACTCCCGATGGATATATCTCCATCCAAACCGACTGTCCGTCAATTGGTGAGGTTGCCCTAATTATACTATATTCCGAAAAACTGTTAAAGTATTCAATATAATCTAAGTTGGGAGCTATACTAATGATTCTTGATGCATCGCCCAGCTTATCTATTGACTCAATAGGGTAAGAAAACTCCCGGTAATTGGCATTCAAGCGATCAAAATCCGGATTGTGATCAAAATATCGCTTATAAGCATAACAATGTCCTCGAGGAATTGCTTCCCTTACCTGAAAATCAATTTTATAGGCATCCAGTTTACGGGCAATCTCTCGGACTTTTACAGAATCGATCTTAGCAACCCGTATGAGTTTCCCGGTTTTTAGTTCAGTAATCCCTCCGCCGGCAGATGAAATCAAATAATCAGTCGGAAAATCAGACGGTAAAACTTGGGAGTAACTGTATAAAGATCGCCCCGTAGCAATAATTCGGCAAATTCCTTGTTCTCCAATTTCCTGAAGTGCCTCTATATCCTTCGGAGCCACAGTATGGTTTTTGTTTAACAGTGTACCGTCAAGATCTGTTACAACAGCCTTTAAAAATTTGTGACTTTTAATATATTCTTTGTTCTTTTTCACAATATCTTATCCAATTGCCAATTGATTTACCTTTGAAGCCAAATCATTGGCCTGCTGTGCAGTTTTTGCTTCCGCATAAATACGAATAATTGGTTCGGTATTTGACTTACGCAGATGCACCCACGAATCGGAAAAATCTATTTTTACTCCATCAACGGTATTAATTTTCACCTCCGGATTGTGACTAAAATGAGCTTTTATCTTGTTCAAAATTTCATCCACGTCTATGCCTTCATCAAGAGATATTTTTGACTTTATAATTTCATAATTCGGATATTGTGCTCGAAGCCGGCTGCAAGATTTATTACTTATTGCCATATGACTTAAAAACAAAGCAATCCCTGCTAAAGCATCTCTGCCGTAGTGCATCTCCGGATATATAACCCCACCGTTGCCTTCGCCTCCGATTACAGCATTTGTGCGTTTCATTTCTGCCACAACATTAACTTCTCCTACAGCAGAAGCAGAATATTGTCCGCCATGCTTTTCAGTTATATCACGTAAAGCTCTGCTCGAAGATAAGTTGGACACGGTATTCCCTTTAGTATGGGATAAAATATAATCGGCAACCGCCACCAAAGTATATTCCTCGCCAAACAATTCACCTTGTTCAGTTACAAAAGCTAAACGATCAACATCCGGGTCAACCACGATACCAAGATCTGCTTTATGCTCTTTGACGGCATTCACAATTCCGGTCAAATTCTGTGGAATCGGCTCGGGATTATGGGCAAACTCCCCATTGGGTTCTCCATTCAATAAAATAATATTATCGTCGTTTACACCCAGACTCTTTAATATTTGAGGGACTGCAAAAGCACCGACGGAATTTATACCGTCAACTACAATTTTATAGTTTTTCTCTCTTATTAATTCCGGTTTGACCAATGTATGAGCCAGAATACCTTTTATGTGAGTTTTAAGAATTGTCTCATTTTTGGTCATTGCACCGATATTTTCCACATCGGCATATTGTCTTTCAGTATTTGCTTCGGAAGTTAGTTCCAGTAAGCGGTCTCCGTCTTGAGCCGAAAGAAATTCGCCTTCATTATTGAGTAACTTTAAGGCATTCCACTGTTTGGGGTTATGACTTGCCGTCAGAATAATACCCCCGTCTGCTTGAAGTTTTACTACCGCAACTTCTGTAGTCGGTGTGGTGGCTTGTCCGATATCAATGATGTCTGCTCCGCAAGCCGACAATGTACCGGAAACAATACTTGCCACCATAGGCCCTGAAATTCGAGAATCTCTTCCGAGTATAATTTTCAGGCGATCTTTTTGATACTTTTGTTTCAGTAATTCTACAAATGAACTGATAAATTTTACTAAGTCAGGGGGTGTTAAATTTGTTCCCGGATTTCCTCCGATAGTTCCTCTTATTCCGGATACTGATTTTATAAGTGTCATGAATTTTATATATATTTGTTTTCCTAATACAAATGTAATTGATTTAAAAAGATTATCAAAAGGTAAGTGCGGTTGCCGGCTTATATAGTGGGCAACTATACTATTTTCAGCCCATTTTATTTTATAACAAAATATGATTTGCAATGAAACTCATTTTTCAATTCTCTGTAATAATTCTTGGTTTTGTTTCTCTCTCCTTTTATTCTTGCTCACAGGTTCAAAGTGAACAGACCAAATCGCAATACACTGAGCGCCCAATTAATAAAATACGAAAAGACTCACTTGTTTTTGAACCATACTTAGAAAAACTCTCAAAATTAGCTGATACAAGCCACTTAAAACGGTTTGAGCGAGAGATTTTGAAGTTTGAAGAAGAAGATTCTCTAAACGGTTTTCCTCTATACGCTGCCTTATTTGTGGGAAGCTCATCCATTCGAAAATGGAGCAATTTGAAAGACAGCATGAAGCCTATTACCGTAATTAACAGAGGGTTTGGAGGTTCTACCATGGAAGAACTTGTGTTTTATTTTCCGCGCATTGTCTATAAATATAAACCCAAGAACATTCTGGTTTATGAAGGCGACAATGATTTGAGTACTGCGGGAAACAGCCCTGAGCAATTTGCAGAGGTGTTTGATTTGTTTCTTGAAATTTGTGCTGATGTATTGCCCGACTCTCGAATTTATTTTATATCCATAAAGCCCTCACCGGCAAGAATGCGGTATTTTGACAAAATGCAAAAAGGAAACCGCCTCATTAAAGATAAATGCAGAAATAACAACAGGCTCACTTATATAAACGTCAGCACGCCCATGTTTGAGAAAAACGGAAAGTTGAAAAATGATATTTTCTTAAAAGACCGTGTACACATGAATGAAAAAGGATATGAGATTTGGAATTCGATAATTAAGGCGCAGCTTCTTGATCGTTGAATACTGAATTTCAAATATCCGGAAAATTGACATTCAACAAACACCACAAAGAAAATACACAGAATTTTAAAACTTAAGGTCTAAGACCTATTTTATTCGAAACTTCTTAGCTCTTAATTAGCGACTTACGTTAATAAAAAGTGGAAGAATTTTGTAAGAGTACTTAAATTAACAATTTAAGGTAATGTTTATTTCAATAGTAAAACTATTTTCATAACACTTCAATTTCCCCAAAACATAAGCCATTCTGACAAACACTAAAAAAGCCGATTGAAAACAATCGGCTTAATAATAATTATGTCGGAAAATTTATCCTTCAGATTTTACATCCGTAGAAAGTTCGGCGTCTTCTCCCTTTTCTCCTTTAAGATAAGAGGGCAACTCCATTCCCGCTAAATTAAACAAATCCTGCAAAGGAGGAACTGCTCCCATCATTCCTTTCATGAAATTGGCCGTTGAACTTCCATTCTCGCTGTTCCCGTTTTCCCAAACAGTTACTTTATCAATTTCAATATTTTTAATGGCTTCAACCTGCGTTTCTACAAGCTGTGGCAGTCTGTCTGCGATCATCATTAATACAGCTTCTCTCGGGTTTTTGCCGGCAGCATCTACAAGTTTCTTGAAACCTTCTCCTTGTTTGGCTAATATTTGGAAATTACCTTCCGCTTCAGCCTGTAATTCCAACAATAATGCATCGGCATCACCTTTGGCCTCTCTTCTTGTTCTTTCAGCTTCAGCATCAGCATCAATTGTAATTTTTTCTTTCTGAATTTGAGCCGGAATAATAATATTGGCCTTTTGAGTCGCTTCTTCTCTTTCGGCACGCTTTATTTCAGCTAAACGCTCGGCTTCATAAGAGTCTTCCAAAGCTTTTGCTTCATTTGTTTTTTCTGCGGTAACGGCAAGTTTTGTTGCAACAGCCTCCTGCTCACGTCTGTGTGCATTTGAATTGGCAATATTCACTTTCGCTTTGTTTTCTCCGTCAACAGCTTTTGCATTGGCAGCCGAAACAGCAACTCTCTGTCTTTGGGTGGCGTCAGCCTCTCCAATTTCAGCTTGCGAGTTTGCTTCAGAAACTTGAATTCTCTGTTCTCTTACGGCATTAGCCTGGCCAATTTCACCGTCTCTGTTTTTCTCAGCTACTAATTTTTTAGCATCGTTTACTGCATGGGCTGTGGCCTCTTTACCGAGTGCTTCAATATAGCCGTCGTTATCAGTGATATCTGTAACGTTTACGTTGATTAATTTCAACCCAATTTTGCGGAGTTCATGTTCTACTCCGGAAGAAACATTGGTAAGGAATTTTTCTCGATCGGCATTTATTTCTTCGATATCCATAGTGGCAATAACTACACGCAATTGACCAAAAATAATATCAGCAGCTAAATGCCGAATTTCAGCTTGAGTAAGTCCTAAAAGGCGTTCTGCAGCATTAGCCATAACCGCTGCCTCCGTAGAAATACCGACCATAAACCGAGACGGAACATTGACACGAATATTCTGACGACTCAATGCATTTTCCAAACCGACTTCTATAGGTATGGGTGTTAGATCCAAATATTCGTAATCCTGAATAACCGGAATTATAAAGGCTGCTCCTCCGTGTACGCATTTTGCTGTTCCTTGCTTTCCCCCTATTTTACCGTAAACTACAAGTATTCGATCAGAAGGGCAACGTTTATACCTTTTCACTAAAAAGGCAAAAAAACCTAACAATAATAGTATGACTATTACTACTAATACAATGGTGAATTCCATAAATTTTGATTTTTAGATTAAAATTCTGTTTGTTCTATTATTTAATCAATTTTTAATTAATTTACTTCACAACATTAAGACATTAACATTTAACAATCCATGAGGAGTTACCTTTTTCGAGTGACTACCAGCATGTCATTCACCACATCAACCACTTCAACGAAATTTCCGGTTTTGATGGTATCAATATCTTCGGTCACTGCATCAAGGGTTCTTAATCCGCCGGAAACAACGACTTGAATTTTTCCGTTTCCATTCTTTTTCCCAGGAATACTTAAGTACACTTCACCTACAGCTCCTATGGCATCGGTTGTTCTCATGTTTCCGCTGACTTGGAGTTTCAGCATCAGCCAAAATATCCAAGCGGTAAAAAACATCATAATCAAGCCGGCAACAAAAGAAATTCCGGTAATTGACCACCAAGTTTCTACTCCTTTATCGTATGCAGCCAAACCGGTCCAGCCAAAGAACATCAAAAATGAGATGACACTTTTTGCAGAAAAAATATCTATTCCTGCTCCGTGATCTCCTGCAAAATCAGCATCTGTATCAATATCTGCCTCTGCTGCATCACCTCCTACGAACAATAAGATTAACTGGATTACAAAAATAAAAGTTGAGGGCATTGCAATTCCCCAATAAATTTTTTCAAGAAGAGATAAGGCATCCCACCACAATGATAAGTCCATTTTAATGTTTTTTTATATTTTGTACCAATATACAACAAATTGTAGTATTCGGAAATGTTATTTCCATAAAAGCTGTTTTTTTTACAAAATCTATAGAATTTCTTAGGAACGGATACGAAATAAGTTATAATAGTTAGGCACTTCGACTATCGCTTGAATATTATTGCAACACTTCGTTAAATTACGAACGGCGAAGCCCTCACCGTAGGTAATTATTAATTACGAACTAAGCAGGTAATAATCAACATTTTAACTCGCTTACGGCTTGCTTTATAAAGTATTGAATATAAGGTAATTATAAAAATTTAACGAACTATTGTTATTGTACTATGGTAAAATTCTATTGAATATTTTTACTAAAATTTAAAAAAATAAACCATTGATAATCAGTAACTAATTTTAACGTTAGTTGGAATTTTGTTTCCGTTTCTTAATAATCTGAGTCTAATTTAGAACATAGAAAGGGTTATTCATCATTATACGACACTTTTTTAGGATTATCGGGACAGATCAAGGAAACTCGGGGAAATTGAACAATAAAAAAGCTGCCGAAAGCAGCCTTTATTACTTAAAGTTTTTAAAATTAGACCGAGTCGTCTTTTTTCTGCTGTTTATAAAGTCTTCTGGCACCATAGGCCAAGCCGGCTACAATAAGTGCACTTAAACCGCCATCCAACGGTATGGGTTCGGGTGGTGGCGGCGGAGGCTGAGCGGCTGCAGTATATATAAGTGCAGGCAAAGCCATAAATAAAAAAACAAACAACGCTGATAGTATTTTTCGTCTCATATATTGATCTTATTTTCAATAATACTCTTAGTTTAAAAAGCAGATTTATAAAGTTAAATTCAAATCCACAGTACAACTATAATGCAAATAAAAGGAATTTATTATATCTTTCGTAAACTTTAATATATTTTTTTTATATTTATTGATGAAATTAACATTTCATTAGATGACTGTCGACAATAACTAAGCCATTTTGCATTTTAATAACTCCGTTTACACATGAACAACAAATTATTCAGAGAAATAGTTGCATACACGTTAAATGAATTTATAGGAACCGGACAGACTGTCAAAGCCGAAAAGAAATTTTCGAACCGGATTCAAGATAAAAAGGCTTGCTTTGTTACGCTGAAAAAAGACAACAAGGAGCTTAGAGGATGTATAGGAACTCTCAAACCAACCTACAAAAACCTGTCTCTCGAAATTATACGTAATACGGTTTCCGCAGCATCTCGAGACTATAGATTTGCTCCGGTAACATTGAGCGAATTAGATAAACTAACCTTTTCAATTGAGATTTTGGATACGCCCGAAAGAATTTCGCAAACTTCTGCCCTTGATCCACATAAATTCGGACTCATCCTTGAAGATAGAATAACGAAGCAACGCGGGGTTCTGTTACCGAATATCTCCGGCATTGAAACCATTGATGAACAAATAAAAATTGTAAAGAAAAAGGCCGGGATAAAAAATAAGAGTATTGATGAACTCAACATGTGGCGTTTTACTACTCAAAAATATTAACCGATAAAATGAAAGCACAATTTCAATACAAACTACCCAAAAAAAAAGTCCAATGTACTCTATGCCCGCATTTTTGTATCCTAAAACCCGGAGAAATCGGAGATTGCCATGTCCGAGAAAATAAAAAAGGAGAATTATTCAGTAAAAATTACTCGATACTCACAGCATTACATGCCGACCCCATTGAGAAAAAACCGCTCTACCATTTCAAACCGGGAAGCAAAATTTTATCGGCAGGAACTTTTGGTTGTAATTTGCATTGTAATTTTTGTCAAAATCACAGCATTTCACAATCCTCAGGCGAAGATTTAACAACGACTTTTAAACTCAGCCCGCAGGATTTGGTAAAAAAGGCTCAATCAATTCCGGATAATATCGGAATTGCCTATACTTATAACGAGCCGACAATTTGGTACGAATATGTTTTGGAAACAAGCATAATTGCACAAAAGGTCGGATTAAAAAATGTTCTGGTATCTAACGGGTTTATCAATAAAGAACCGGCGAAACGATTGTTTCCCAATATTGATGCTTTTAATATTGACTTGAAAGCTTTCGATAATAAGTTTTATAAAGAACAGGCAGGCGGAACATTAAAACCGGTAAAAGAAACCATAAAGTATATTTCAAGTCTCAACAAACATTTGGAAATTACATTCCTCATTATTCCGAATTTGAATGATGATTTAAACCGGTTCAGAGAATTATTAAAATTCGTGAAAGACCATACCGGACAAAATACAGTTATTCACTTATCACGCTATTTCCCCTCCTTCAAATCACAGGAAAGCCCAACACCGGTAGCCACTTTGAAAAGATTTTTTGAAGAAGCACAAAAATTTATTAACTTTGTGTACGTTGGAAACATCAATTCCGATTTTGGTAAGGATACTTTTTGTCCTGAATGCAAAACAAAATTAATCAAAAGAAATGCTTATCAAACTCAGCTGTTTGTGAATCCGGAGGGAAAGTGTCCTAAGTGTGGTCATACAGTTCATCTAAATTAATCAGATTATATTATGATAAAAAGAAAACCAGTCGTTGCCGGATCATTTTATCCGTCAGATCCGGAAGAAATAAAAAAACTCCTCAAAAAAATTACAGAATCAGAACTCAAAACGATTAATACCGATTTATCGGAAAAATCAATACTCGGTGCTGTATTACCTCATGCCGGCTATACATATTCTGCCTATCAGTCGGTTCACTTTTTTGAGATTCTGCGATTGTCTCAGCAAAAATTTGATACACTGGTTATAATAAATCCAAATCATACCGGACGCGGAAAAGAAATTGGTTTGGATCTTGCCGATAAGTGGGAAACGCCTTTCGGGGATATCGAAGTGGATTCGGATTTTGCAGAAGCAACAGGGCTCCCGCGATCTCAAGAAGCACACCAATTTGAACACGCTGCAGAAGTCATTCTTCCGATGATGACGTATTTTACCGACTTTGATTTTAAAATTTTACCGGTTTCCATGGGTAATCAAAATTATCTGAACGGAAAAGCAATTGCTCGTAATATCTATAAATCGGCTGAAGCACAAAACAAGAAAATAATGTTTATTGCTTCCACTGATTTCTCTCACCACGTTACTCCACAGAAAGCTCAAAGGAATGACCAAAGAGCCATAGATGCCATACTGAAAAAAGACAGCCGAGGACTGATTGAAACAGTCAAAAAGTATGATATCAGTATGTGTGGCTACGGTCCGGCAACGGCTCTCATTGAGTATTCAAACTATGTCAATTTTAAAAGTAAAGCCAAATTATTACGCTACGGTCATTCGGGGGAAGTGAAAAAATCGGACAGTGTCGTAGGGTATGCTTCTATTTTGTTTTTTGAAGACTAAACTCAGAATAAAATAGTACGCAGTATAAATTACTGAAGAGACTAAAATTTAAGATTGGTTAGATTTCGAGGCCGTAATATTCAACAAGACAAACTTCCCCGATTTGGAATTATAATATACAAAAAAGCGAAAGATCCAATAGATGAGTGTACTCCGAAAAGTCTTTTTTGACAGGATTGACAAGATTTACATGTTTTTGTTAAATCATAAAGTTCTTATTATTAGCACAATACTGTTTTTGTATTTACAAGATTTTCCAAAAACGGTGTTTTCGGAGTGGACTCATAGATATAAAGTCAGAATAAATAAACCTCCCATTCAAACTCCCAATCCGGTAACTTTATAAAACCGGTAATTTTCAAATAAAGCCGGCTCCGGCTTTTCCTTAAAAATTCCGTAAACCGACGAACCACTGCCGGACATTGAAGCATACATCGCTCCGTGGGCATACATCTTACGTTTTATAGTCCTGATTTCGGGAATTGTTTTAACAATTGATTCTTCGAAATCGTTTTTCACAGATTTACTCCACAGGTTAATATCTTTACTCAATAAATCGGGCAAAGAATCCTTACTCGGAGAAGGGCTTACCCCGGCATAAGCATCGGGCGTGGAGACTTTTCCGGTAGGGAGAACCAATATTAAAAAATAGGCAGACAAATCCAAATCTACGGCAGAAAACAGATTGCCTCGTCCGGTAGCATATACCGGCCGGCTTTTTATAAAAAATGCACAATCACTGCCCAATTGGGCGGCATAATGCTCCAAATCCGTATCACTAAGTTGTAGGTCAAATTCCTGATTTAGTAATTTCAGCATAAAAGCAGCATCAGAAGAACCGCCACCCAAACCTGCACCAAAGGGAATATGCTTAAACAAAGCGACCTCAACTCCTCCCAAATCAAAATCGCGGCTCAACAGATTATAGGCCTTAACCACCAAGTTATCCTCCGGTCTGCCGTCAATTTTCAGCCCATAGGCGGTCAATTCAATTCCTGAAACAGAATCTGACCGATTTATTTCCAATACATCATAAACAGGAATAGGATAAAAGACCGTTTCAATATTATGAAATCCATCTTTTCGTTTCTCCGTAATATACAACCCAAGATTAATCTTTGCGTGAGGAAAACAAACCATTTTGAAAATTATTTTTGTCAAACATACCGAAAATTCTATAATTTTTCTAATATTTGTAGCTGAGAATATTCCATAATAAAAATACATAATAAAAATATATGAACTATCTTGATTTTGAAGAACCCATACAAAAACTGGAAGAACAACTTAGCAGAGCAAAAGCTATTGGAGAGGAGTCCGGAGTCAATGTTACTCAAACTGTAAACGAGTTAGAGAAAGTCATTGAAGCCAAACGCAAAGAAATATATTCCAATTTATCTTCATGGCAGCGCGTACAAGTCTCTCGACATCCTGATCGACCTTATACACTCAATTACATCAATGCAATAACTGACGGAGACTTTATGGAACTTCACGGAGACCGAAGAGAAGCAGATGACAAAGCTATGGTGGGCGGATTCGGAACCATTGGAGAACAAACGGTAATGTTCATAGGCCAACAAAAAGGCGAAAACACAAAAATGCGTGCCTATCGAAACTTCGGTATGTCAAATCCTGAAGGTTACAGAAAAGCCTTGCGACTTATGCATCTGGCCGAAAAATTTAATCGCCCGATAGTCGCATTGCTCGATACTCCGGGAGCCTATCCCGGTATGGGAGCCGAAGAACGGGGACAAGGCGAAGCCATTGCAAGAAATATTTTTGAAATGTTTCGAATAAAAGTCCCGATAATTGTAGTTATAATCGGCGAAGGTGCATCAGGAGGTGCCTTAGGTATCGGAGTCGGCGACCGGGTTCTCATGCTCGAAAATACTTGGTATTCCGTAATTTCTCCGGAATCTTGTTCTTCTATTTTATGGCACAATTGGGATCATAAAAAGGAAGCTGCGGAGGCATTAAAATTAACTGCCGTAGATATGCTTAAACAAAAACTTATTGACAAAATTATTAAAGAGCCTATTGGCGGAGCTCATACTAATCCGGAAGAAACATTCCGTACCGTAAAAAAAGAATTGGCCTCGGAAATTAAAACATTGATGAAAACCCCAAAAGACAAACTAATAAATGATCGTATAAACAAGTTTAATGAGATGGGAGTTTTTGAGGAAAAATAAAACACCTCCTGTAAATACAGTTCAGATCTAAAATGAGCGATTATGAACTTCGATAAGCAGCAATCTTTTATTCACTAATTTTAAAATAATTTAATAAGGTGTTTATGAGGGCTTCGCCCTTGAGCGAAAAGACATTACAAAAAAAACATTATGTCCCAATTGAATGCACTTAATTTTTTTGTAAAGCTTTTGTTCTCAAAATATTGGCACTTCTCTTTATTCATAATCGCTCAATTTAGGTCGGTTTCAAAAAATCCCGCTCACCCCGGGATTTCTTTTTACGGAATATTTATTAACTTATGAGATTGCAAGGAAAGCTGCCATTGGGGGTTTTGCTTAATATACTCCACAACTTTGGGTGTATTTTCCTTTCTTCTGCTCCATTCCGGTTGCAGATATAATTTGCAGTCTTCGCCAACATGCTTTGCACAAGCCTCGGCCCATTCAAAATCGGCCTCTTCATAAATAATAAACTTCAATTCATCAGACAAGGCATAATTTTCGGACAAGGGGGGGCTTTGTCGTTTAGGAGAAACACATATCCAATCCCAATTGCCGGTAATTTTATACGAACCTGAGGTTTCCAAAAATGTTTTTAAACCTTCTTTATACGCTGTTTGGGTCAGGAAATCCAAATTATAAGAACAAGGCTCTCCTCCGGTAACTACAATTGCTTTTGCAGGTTCAGCAGATGCTCTGCTCATAATTTCAGAGGTTTTTACAGCAGAATCAACATCAACTTGCCAAGAATATTTTGTATCACACCACTGACAACCAATATCACACCCCCCTATTCTGATAAAATAGGCCGCTTTACCGGCTTGATATCCTTCACCTTGTATAGTATAAAACTCTTCAATTAACGGTAGTCTTTTTCCGTCTTTAAATATATTATTCATTTTTGTTGTTTTCCTAAGGCATTCTGTACACTTATTTTACAAAAGAGCACAAAAGTAGAATTAAATGTTAAAACAGCAAAGTTGTTTAATATCTTGCTTTCGAGCAGTTTCCAATATTCATACCTCTCTTAAATTTTGAATTTAGCCATAGCTTTGAAATATCACCCAAAATTAGCGTCCATATCATAAAAATAAAAAATACCCCCTCAATTTTATTAAATATTAACCTTCCATTCCTTTATCATATCAAGGAAATTATATAAATTTGCATGAATTATATAAAATACAATGGCTAAGAAAAATAACAAGAAAAAACCGAGCACTAAAGTATTTAGATTATTGGTTCTGGATGATGCTTCACTGAATCAAATCTCAAGCTACCGATTTTCAAAAACCGGCATAACCTTGGGAGTAATCTCAGTATTGATTATCCTCGCTGTCCTGATGAGTATACTTTTTATATACACCCCGCTAAACTTTTTATTCCCTTCACGTTCAAATATCAATTTACAACGGCAAATCATACAGAACTCAATCGTAATAGACTCTCTAAGTGCAAGTTTGGAACAAGAACAAAATTACGTCAAACAAATAAAATACATTATCCAAGGAAAAATCCCCGAGGATACAACAGAAGAAATTGCGACACTATATGACAGCAGTATTTCCAAAAAGAAATTGGATTTTTCTACCTCCTATTTAGATTCCGTTATGCAGGAGCAAATTACTAATGTTGAAAATAAAACCTTTGCAAAAATTAAAAGTAATGCAAGCCAAAAGGGCAATGTCAAAAATCTGCATTTTATCACACCGCTCAAAGGCTCAATCAGCAGAAAGTTCAACAGCAACGACGGACATTATGCTGTAGATATAACCCCCGGAACGGATAATGCCGTATTAGCAACCCTGTCGGGAACAGTTATTTTTACGGAGTGGAGTCTCAAAACCGGCCATGTTATTGCCATTCAACACGACAATAATATCGTCTCATTCTATAAACACAATTCCTCTGTGTTGAAGAAAACCGGAGACCGTGTTGCGGCAGGCGAATCCATTGCCATTGCCGGAAATTCGGGAGAGAACACCACAGGAACACACCTTCACTTTGAACTTTGGAAGAACGGTACACCGGTAAATCCGGAAGATTACATCTCATTCTAAAAAAGAACATTCAATTTATGAAAAAGATCAGTATTCTGGGCTCAACAGGTTCCATCGGGACACAAGCCCTTGAGATTATACGCCGCCACAGCGATAAATTTTCTGTTGAAATTCTGACGGCCGGTAAAAATGCCGATCTACTCATTCAGCAAGCTCTGGAATTCAAACCCAACTTTGTGGCCATTGCCGATAAAAACCAATACAATAACGTGTCTGAAGCTCTAAGTCACCTGCCGATAAAAGTTTTTGCCGGTCGTAAAGCGATTGAAGAAATTGCCGGCTACGGCGAAGCAAGTATTGTTTTAACAGCCATGGTCGGGTTTTCAGGTTTGGTTCCCACCATAAATGCCATAAAAGCAGGCAAGAACATTGCGTTGGCAAATAAGGAAACTTTGGTTATAGCCGGAGATCAAATCTCGAAGCTAGTCCGAAAACATAAGGTCAGTATTATCCCGGTTGACTCCGAACACTCGGCCATTTTTCAATGCTTAGTGGGAGAAGGAGACAATCCTGTGGAGAAAATAATATTGACAGCGTCCGGCGGGCCCTTCAGAAATAAGAGTATTGAATTTATGAATACGGCCACCAAGCAACAGGCTTTAAAACACCCCAACTGGGACATGGGGGCTAAAATTACGATTGACTCGGCCAGCATGATGAATAAAGGCCTGGAGGCCATAGAAGCTAAATGGTTATTTAACCTCAAGCCGGAGCAGATCGAAGTAATTGTTCACCCCCAGTCAATAGTACATTCTTTGGTGCAATTTGCCGACGGCTCTTTAAAAGCTCAATTGGGTTTGCCCGATATGAAACTACCTATACTCTATGCTTTTACCTATCCGGAACGCATACCCCATAAAGCCCCGCGATTTGACTTTACGGATTATCCGGAACTAAATTTTCAACCACCTGATTTTAATAAATTTAAAAATCTGAAAACTGCATTTTATGCCATGAATGAAGGCGGAAATATCCCCTGTGTAATGAATGCCGCCAACGAAGCTGTTGTGGAAGCATTTCTGAATGACAATATCAAATTCTCAGACTTGGCAAATATTACTGAATTAACCGTATCAAACGCCCGGTACATCAAAAACCCGACTATAGAAAATCTCATTGATTGTCACAAGGCGGCATACAGGGAGGCACAAAAAATAATCGGTACTTTATAATATCCACAAAAATACACTTTTGATAAAATTATAATCACGCCGGTCATCGGTGAAATCAAATTTCTCAAACTAAAATAATTTCATAATTTTGCACACTCAAATTTTAAACAGAATACAATAGATAATGGACGTTTTAATACAAATAGCACAACTTATACTAAGTTTATCCATATTAGTAATTTTTCATGAGTTTGGACACTTTGCTTTCGCAAAATTGTTCAAAACAAAAGTTGAAAAATTCTATCTTTTCTTTGATGCATGGTTTTCCCTTTTTAAATTCAAAAAAGGAGATACTGAATACGGAATAGGTTGGATACCCCTCGGCGGTTATGTAAAAATTGCCGGTATGATTGATGAATCCATGGATAAAGAACAAATGAAAAAACCGCCTCAACCGTGGGAATTTCGTTCAAAACCGGCCTGGCAACGCCTACTGATTATGCTTGGCGGTGTAATGGTAAATTTTATTTTGGCCGGACTCATTTATGTTGCTATTCTTTTTGCGTGGGGCGATGATTATTTGCCTGTGGAAAATGCAAAATACGGCATTGCCGGTGACTCTGTTGCCTATGAATTGGGATTTATGGATGGGGATAAAATCCTTAAAATTAATGATAATACGCCTGATCGTTTTACTCAAATTATACCGGAGATAATACTGAATACGCCGGCGAGAGTTGAATTGGAGCGCAACGGAACGATAAAGACAGTTACTATTAACGAAGATCATGTGGCCAAAATCATTAGCACAAACGGAAAAAGCAAGCTCATATCACCACGCTTTAAATTTACGGCTGATACCATATTGCCCAAGTCAAATGCTGAGAAAGCAGGGATTCTGAAGGGGGATCAATTCATCGGGTTAGATAGTGAAGAATTAGAATTTTATGACCAATATGTAAAAAAATTCACCGGTAATCCGGCTACTGAATTTACAGCCAAAATACTTCGAAACCGCGATACATTAGATATTCAGTTGGAAACAGACGAGGACGGTAAAATTGGAATTATAACAATATCAGGAAACCAATTCACGATTGCTCACAAAGATTATTCATTAGCTGAATCGGTACCGGCCGGACTAAAAAAAGGGATTGACCAAACGAAAAACTATCTCAAACAATTCAAACTTATTTTTAATCCGGAAACAAAAGCATACAAATCTTTAGGCAGTTTTATTACCATCGGAAACTTATTCCCTAAACTTTGGGATTGGCACAGTTTCTGGTCACTCACCGCCTTTTTGTCAATTATTCTGGGCGTTGTAAATATCTTGCCCATTCCGGCACTCGACGGCGGGCACGTCATGTTTGTGTTATACGAAATGATTACCGGACGAAAGCCGGGAGATAAATTTCTGGAAGTAGCTCAAATTGTAGGCTTTGTACTACTTATCGGGTTGATGATTTTTGCCCTTAAAAATGATATTGTAAATAATTTCTTTTAAAGAAAGCACCCGAAAATAACAATATTCCGAAAAGAAACTCGCTTTATACAAACAGTATTCGAGTTTCTTTTTTAATTTTAGCAAAAAAATAACCATGAAATATCATCTAATTTTGTTCCTTGCAGCTATTGGCTTATTACTATTTTCTTGCGATGAAGCGGAAAAAAAATCTTTTAAATACGATGCCGTCGGAACACCCGG
>JAYEIA010000052.1:0-3197 GCA_034659855.1 Bacteroidota bacterium | reverse complement strand
TAATGAGTTCAGTTTAAAAAGTTATAAAGTTAAAAGTTTATAAAGTTAAAGCACTAAAAATAAGAGTATTAAGTTAATTGCAAAGCGATTTATAAAGCCCTGAGAATTAGGCACATAACTTGTTTTACTAAAATAGAACATACTTTTTAGACCGGACTCGTGTATTCAACCTTCTTTTTTCGAGCCCTTAGATTCATCATCAACTTCTTGTTCATCGTCATCATTGTCGCCCAATCCGCTGGTGCCGTTTTTAAATTCTTTTATTCCTTTGCCGAGCCCTCTCATGAGTTGCGGTATTTTTCGTCCGCCAAACAACAACAAAATAATCAATGCGATAATCAAAATCTCTTGTCCGCCGATTAATCCCAAAAATATAAAATCAAATTTCATTGTTCTTCCTTTTATGATTTAATACAAATGTATGAAAAAACCGGCACATTTACTTTCTGTTTAAGGATAATAATAAACTCCCGGTTTTGTTAAACTCCGGTATGCCCAAAACCGCCGCCACCACGCTTAGTCTCCGAAAGGATTTCAACCTCCTCAAGCTTTGCCTGTTCGTGTTTGGTGATTACCATTTGGCAGATGCGCTCACCGTCTTTTACGGTATAATTCTCCTGAGAGAGATTAACCAATATTACGCCAATTTCTCCTCTGTAATCAGCATCAATGGTTCCCGGAGAATTTAGTACAGAAATACCTTTCTTAAGTGCCAAACCACTTCGGGGTCTTATCTGTGCCTCATATCCTTCAGCCAATTCTATAAATAATCCGGTGGGTATCAGTTTCCGTTCTAAAGGTTTTAATTCTTGCGCTTGCTCCAAATTTGCTCGTAAATCCATACCGGCAGACCATGCGGTTTCATAGGCCGGCAATTGATGTTTTGATTGATTGACAATTCTCAGTTTTATCATAAAATTTGAAATTTAAAATTCGGGTTTATTTCCATTCAGTAACGCAAATATATTTCATAAAGTCGAAAGATTTTTCGTTATTTGTTTTTAGTTTTCAAAAAATTATTCACAACATGACAGAAAAAATACAACAATCACTACGTGATTCAAAGACAGCAAGGTGGATCGCCCTGCTTTTTGTTTCACTGACCTTGGTCGCAGGATATTATTTTGCAGATATTATGTCGCCGCTCAAAACAATGCTTACCGAAAATTCCAAATACGGCTGGGACGGAAAAGAATACGGCTTTTTTACCGGAGCCTACTCTTGGTTGGTTGTTTTGGGTTTTCTGATATTAGGCGGTATTGTTCTTGATAAAAGCGGCATACGATTTACCGGAATCACCTTCTCGGTTATTATGATACTGGGTGCATCGCTTAATTATTATGCATTGACAGATACATTCCTCAACGGAGGCTTAGGCTATGAGTTTTTTGGTTCTTTTATGAAAGGATACAGTCCTTCCGTAAAACTGGCTGCCGTCGGTTATGCTTTTTTCGGCTTAGGAATTGAAATATTGGGTGTTACCGGTTCCAGAATTGTTGTAAAATGGTTTAAGGGAAAAGAATTGGCCTTTGCCATGGCTCTTCAAGTCGCTTTTGGGCGTTTGGGAATGCTTTGGGTTTTTTGGCAGTCTCCTCGCCTTGCCGGTACGGAAGAAATGGTTTCTCGTCCGCTGGCATTCGGTGTAATCATATTAATCGTGGGACTACTGGCCTATATTATGTATTCGGTAATGGATTACAGATTAGACAAGCAGGAAATTATTGATTTGTCCGAAGAGAAAGAAGAGTTCAAGTTTTCGGATGTGGCAAGAATTCTGACAAATAAAGCCTTTATATACATTGCCGTACTTTGTGTACTTTTTTATGCCGCAGTATTTCCCTTTATGAAATATGCACCCGACCTGATGGTTCAAAAATTTAATGTTCTGAAAGAAACTGCCGGAGATATACCGTCGCTGTTGCCTCTGGGAACTATGGCATTAACCCCGGTTTTTGGTTTATTCCTCGACTACAAAGGAAAAAGTGCCAGTATTATGATATTAGGCTCAATTTTATTAATTTTTGTACACTTAGGATTCGCTTTCGGACCGGCTTCAAAAATTTTCGCCATAATACTAATGATTGTACTTGGAATTTCATTTTCTTTAGTCCCTGCAGCCATGTGGCCTGCTGTTCCACAAATTGTAAAAGAAAGATACTTGGGTTCGGCTTATTCCTTAATATTTTGGATTCAGAATTGGGGACTTATGGGTTTCCCCATGCTTATAGGATGGGCTCTGGAAGAGTATAATCCGGGAGTTACAGAGCAAATAAAACAAGGAGTCGATGTCAAATATGACTACACCATTCCGATGTTAATTTTTGCCGTTACCGGTTTCATCGGTCTTCTGTTTGCGTTCTTACTCAAACACGAAGACAACAAAAAAGGCTATGGCTTAGAATTGCCAAATAAAACGAAATAAATTTTGTAACATCAACGCAGATATTTTATATTTGCAATCTTTAAGGAACGCTTATAAGCTATTTTGTTTCCGTACCTAAATACAGGACCTTTAGCTCAGTTGGTTTAGAGTGCTTGCTTGACAGGCAAGAAGTCGGCAGTTCAAATCTGCCAAGGTCCACAGAAAATCAGAGACTTACATTCATTTGTAAGTCTCTTTTCTTTTGCATACATAATTAGAAAATACTCTCTAAACAATTAATTTAAATTGTCCCATGTGGTTCCGTTATAAACTTTTAATTTGTTGTCAGACGAATCATAATAAATTGTCCCTGCTTGTGGACTTGCCGGTGCTGCAGAGCTCACCGGTGCATTAAATAAATCGGTTACCGTCATATTCCCGGTAAATGTTCCTGTGCCTATATCTAAATTATCATTGGCAACATCCGGGGATATTGTATTTATGTTGCCGTCTCTTTGCCAATATTTTGCTCCGCCGTTTGCAATAATAATTTCATCCACATCCCACTTAACCGCAAGATTATCTCTCAAAGCTTCCCGCTCGGTACTTGAAACGGCATCTGAATAGATCATAATCTCAGCCATATCACCTTGCCAAAACCCAACGGTTTCACAATCCCCTCCGCCAAGCTTCAAATTGGCAATACCGTCGGAAATATCATTAACAATTTCATTTGCTGTTGTCATAAGCACACCGTTAATATAGAGTTCAAATCCTTTTCCGGGTTCCCAAACGTATTCGACAATCTCAAATTTGTCAAGTCCCATATTTAAAA
>JAYEIA010000051.1:0-15344 GCA_034659855.1 Bacteroidota bacterium | reverse complement strand
CGGTATCAATTATTCTACAAGTGACAAAAATGCGACTAAATTAGCGGTGTCTTCTGTAGATTACAGTGCAGTAACAGTAGCTGATATTGACGGAATTTCTGTTTCAGCCACAGCTGATTTACAAGATCTTACTAACGGCGATGTTATCGAGTTTGAAACAGTTGACGGAGAGAAAGGATTTATGAAAGTAAATATTGCTAAAGTCACTAAAAATATTACAGTTGATGTTAAGTATAAAGCAACAGCATCAACTAAGTAATTAGAACTTAAATAGTACTTAAATAAAGTCTCGCAACTTGCGAGGCTTTATTTTTTTGTTTCAGTTATAACTAAGTTCTCCTGAAAATACAAAGGAAACCGGCCCGATTAAATGAATGTTTGTAAAACCGGCATTCGTTTTATAAAATTTAACCTTAAATGCCCCACCCTTTGTTTCAACAGTTATGGCACCCTTTTTTATACCCGTCTTTTCTGCAAATGATAAAGCCGATGCTGTAACTCCGGTACCACACGACAAGGTTTCATTTTCAACCCCTCGCTCATAAGTTCTTACCGAAATTTTATTTTCGCCTATAGTTTTAATGAAATTAACATTGGTTCCCTGTTTTTTGTAAGCATCGGAATAGCGAATTGTCCGGCCTTGCTCTGTAATGTTTATCCCGGAAAGGTTCTCGACAAACTTCACAACATGCGGCGAGCCGGTGTTGCAAAACATCCCAAATTGGTTTTGTTCAATTTCGGCCACAGAGTTCATGGATAAATTTACAACTGCCGTTCCGTTGTTTTTATTTTCATTGGTGATGCTCGCTTGGTGCATTCCGTCAGAAGCTTCAAAAGCATAGTTCTCTTTTTGGATACCCAATTTTCGTGCAAAATAAACCAAGCATCTCGCTCCGTTGCCGCACATCGTTGCACCGCTTCCGTCGGGATTAAAAAAATCCATTTTGAAATCGGCTTCAGTATGAGAACTCAGCATAATAAATCCATCGCTGCCTATCCCAAATCTTCTGGAACAGAAATTCCGAATTTGAGATTCAGTAAGCCCGTCATATTCTCCTTTTCTGTTGTCAACAAGGATAAAATCATTACCGGCTCCGTGATATTTATAAAAATGAAATGTCATATACTTTGAATGGTTTAATTATTTAATGAAATAAGTAATGATACAATTATTTAATGGTATAATGATATAATGATGCACTGATGTAATGATACAATGATACAATACTTTGCTATTACTTTACAAAACAACTTAAAGTGCTGATAGTTACGTAATTTCTAATTCCTAATTCATAATTTCTAATTTAACAAAGTGTTAAATGCAAATATACTACAAATATTAAAGCCGGTTAAGAAATGTTAAGACGCTTGGCAGAGACTAAAAAAATGGTTTTCTTCGTTAAGAAATTAATTAAATATATAAGCTATGAAGATAAAAAGAATTTTAATAGTAATCGTTTTAACAACCATGGGCGGAGTAATTGCTCTCGGACTGCAATCGTTATTTAGTGATGATACCGAAGAATTACTTGCAGAGTACAATCAAACCCCGAGTAAAACAGTTAATTATCCGATAAGTACTTCGAACAATACACCGGATTTTACAGTAGCTGCTGAACACGCGGTTGATGCTGTAGTTCATGTAAAAACGCTTACTGAGACTGACAATAATCAGGCAGAATTATACAGCTTCTTTTTTGGAAACCCCAATTTGAAAGAAATGCCGAGAAGAAGCTCCGGTTCCGGGGTCATTATTTCAACCGACGGCTATATTGTTACCAATAATCATGTGATAAAAAATGCCGATGAAATTGAGGTTGTTCTGAATGATAATAGAAGTTTTAAAGGAAAACTTATCGGGAAAGATCCGGCTACCGATGTGGCCCTGATTAAGATAGAAGCCAAAAACTTATCGCCGATTTCCTACGGAAATTCTGATGAACTCAAGATTGGAGAATGGGTATTGGCCGTAGGAAATCCGTTTAATTTAACATCAACAGTTACCGCCGGCATTGTGAGTGCAAAAGCCAGAAATATCAATATTCTTCAGGAACGCTATGCCGTGGAATCATTTATACAGACCGATGCTGCGGTAAACCCCGGAAACAGCGGGGGGGCATTGGTAAATACTCAGGGAGAGTTAGTTGGAATAAATACTGCCATAGCTTCTCAAACCGGTTCATACTCCGGCTATTCATTTGCTATTCCGGTCAATATTGTAAAAAAGATTGTAGCTGATTTAACGGAATACGGAACAGTGCAGCGAGCCATGCTTGGTGTATCTATTCGTAATATTGACTCACAACTGGCTGAAAAATTAAAATTGGCGAAGCCGGAAGGTGTATATATTATGGGCGTTGGTGACGAAAGTGCAGCTAAAGAAGCCGGGATAATTTCTGAAGATATTATTTTGAAGATTAATGATATTAAAGTGAAGAATGTACCTGAACTGCAAGAGCAAATCTCTAAATTCAGTCCCGGAGATAAAATAACCGTATGGCTCAAACGCAAAGGGAATCTAAAAAAATTCGTTGTAACTCTGAAAAACAGTATGGGAAATACAAATATTGTAGAACGCAATGATATCAGTGTTTTGGGGGCATCATTCAAACTACCGAAAGAGAAAATGCTCAATGATTTGAACCTGTCAAGCGGAGTGCAAGTTGATGGTTTAAGCAGTGGCAAACTATTAAAAGCGGGTGTTAGAAAAGGATTTATTATTACCACTATGAATCGTAAAAAGATTTCTGCAATTGAAGACATAAGAGCTGTCTTAAATCACTCACAGGGAGGTATTTATATTGAGGGTGTTTATCCGAACGGAACGACAGGGTATTATGCTTTTGGATTAAAATAGTGAAAGTAAGTCCTAAGGGTTATTTATAGTTGAGTGTAGTTTAGAAAGGTTAAAAGTTGAAAGTTCGCATAATGAGCTATCTGATATTCAGTAAATTATGTATAATCACTATATTTTAATAACTGTTTGAATATTAGACAAATAATATTTTTAACTTTAAAACTTTATACTGAACTCATCTTTAAATTCAAAAATGAATTTAATCAAAAATTATCTGGTCGTAAAATTTTATCTACAAAAGTTAAAATTCTCTTTTAGTGCCGGTGTCATGTCAAGCATGATCTTTTGCGCCAAGCATTGCTCTTTTTCCTTTTTGTGAACTTAAAAAAAGACTCACGCAGCTATGGCTATGCTTACTTTTTGTAAGTTCACAAAAAGAAAAAATAGCGGCAACTTACCCGAAATTTCATACTTGACATGACACTAGTTACAAAATAAAGTTTACAGAATTGACGAAGTTGTTTTGTTGGCGAGTAATAGAAGAAAGATTTCTACAACAAATAAAATGCTTCTATATTTGTTTAATGGAAAACTCTAAAATCAAAATATTCGAAACAGAAGAAGGAGGTACTTCGATAGAGGTTAAACTTGAGAAAGGAACAGTTTGGTTATCTCAAAAACAGATGTCAAAACTTTTTGAAAAAGATAGTGATACAATAGGTCTTCACTTGAAAAATATCTATAAATCAGATGAATTAGATGAAATTTCAACTACCGAGAAATACTCGGTAGTTCGTCAAGAAGGAAATAGAAAAGTCAAAAGGCAAATAAAATATTACAATCTTGACGCAATAATTTCAGTTGGATATAGAGTTAATTCTAAACGGGGTATTTTATTTAGAAAATGGGCTACTCAATTGTTAAAAGATTTTTTAATTAAAGGATATGCTATAAATCAAAGAAAGCTTGAAAAACAAGTAGAACAATTAGCAGAATTAAAAGAAACGGTTAAAATATTAAGTAATGCAGTTGACTTTAAAGAATTATCAAACGATGAAAGTAAAGGATTATTAAAAATAATTTCCGATTATTCTTATGCTCTGGATATTTTAGATCAATATGATTACCGGACATTGAAAATTACTGAAACATCGGGAAAAGAAATTTACCAATTAACGTATCAAGAAGCAATTGAACAAATTGAATTGACAAAACGTACTTACGGAAACAGTGATCTGTTTGGACGTGAAAAAGACAGCTCTTTTAAGAGTTCTGTTTCAACTATATATCAATCGTTTGGAGGGGAAGATCTATATCCCAGTATAGAAGAGAAAGCAGCAAATTTACTCTATTTTGTAGTTAAAAATCATTCGTTTTCAGATGGGAACAAAAGAATTGGAGCATTTCTGTTTTTATATTTCCTTGAAAAAAATGGGGTTTTACACGATGAAAAAGCAGAAAAAAGAATTGCTGATAATGCCTTAGTTGCTTTGACTTTAATGGTTGCTGTCAGTAAGCCGGAGGAAAAAGAAACTATGATAAAAATAATAGTAAATTTGATAAATAGGAATAATTAACGAATCATTAACAAAGTATAAAAACAATAGCCGAAACAGTTGTAAATATGAACATTGTAGCCGTATAAAATTTAGTAATAATTTGGAAAATTCATTTAGCAGGATACAAATTCATAATGAAAGATACATACAGATGAAATCTAAATCTGTATTGAATTTAACATACTGACATTTCGCAGGAAATATTACAGTCGTATATTGCTTATTACTATCAGTTTATATTTTTGTGTTTTTTTTGAGACTTCTTTATGTAACTTTGTGCAATAGCTATAACACAGAGTTACACTAAGAATACACAAAGTTTAACTACGTTAAGGGCTTCGCCGTTCACTAAGAAAAACAAAAATAACTAAATTTCTTAATCAGCATCTTGATAGCGGTTGAGTATCAGCGTTCGATTTCATAGACTTCAAGATCCTTTATGCGATCCTTATCTATGCTGAAACGAACGGCTGTGCGCATTTTGTGGAATCCGTTTTTTCCGTATGCCCCGGGGTTTATATGCAATAAATTCAATCTTTTATCAAATTGTATTTTCAGAATATGGGAATGCCCGCTTATGAATAACTTGGGGGGCTTGTTGTAAATGTCAGGTTTTACGCGAGAATCATACCTGCCGGGATACCCTCCGATATGAGTCATCCATACCTTTACTTTTTCAACATTTATTCTAAGATGTTCAGGAAATGTTGTTCGCATTTTGGCGTCGTCAATATTACCATAGACGGCTTTTACAGGCGCAATTTTATTCAGATTTTCAATTACTGAATAATCTCCGATGTCGCCGGCATGCCATATCTCATCTCTGTTGGAGAAAAAATCTTCGATATTCTCATCCGTATATCCGTGAGTGTCTGACAGCAATCCAATTTTTTTCATAAGTTTCGCTAACTAAGGGGTGATTTATACTTTAAATGCTTTAATTATTTAATGATACAATACCTTGCTATTCAACAAATACACTCTTTGAAAAAGTAAAATTATTAACCGTTTAAAGTATAACAGCAATTTTGACTAATTAGTTAAAATCCAATTTCAGATTTTATCAAATTCAAAAGTAATTATATTATTTTTGCCCGTGAACAAATCCATAGAAAAGTTATGCACAGTTTTTATGCACCGGATATCAACGGTAAATTTTATGAACTCAGCAAATCAGAATCAAAACATGCCAAAGTTTTACGACTGGGTTTGAATGACCGGATAAGATTACTTGACGGCCTGGGAGGGGTTTCCCAAGGGGTTATAAGAAATATAAGTTCAAAAAACTTTCAAACCGAAATTACAGATAAACAAATCCATAAGCCCAAAGCCTATCGGTTTGAATTGGTTGTTGCTCCGCCCAAAACTGCGGCCAGATTAGAATTCATGATTGAAAAACTGGGAGAACTGGAAGTAGATAAACTCACCTTATTAGTTTCGGAATTCTCTGAAAGAAAAAAAGTAAAAGAAGAGCGACTCAACAGAATTTTAATTGCCGCTCTTAAGCAGTCAAAAAATTTTTACAAAACAGAATTGAATGTGTTGCCGTTATTTGGAGATTATATTAAGGAGCCTTTTGCAGGGCAGCGGTTAATTGCTCATTGCTATGATACGGAAAAACCCAATGTTCAAGATGTATTGGTTAAAGGCCAAAACACACAATTACTGATTGGACCGGAAGGCGACTTTTCTTTGCAGGAGATAAAAGCTGCCGCAGAGAACGGATACCGAGAAATAAATTTGACCACTTCGAGGTTGAGAACAGAAACAGCGGCTCTTTATTCGGCCATAGCCGTTGATTTAGTAAATATAAAAACATAGTATCGTCGCAATTTAATAATGAAAGATATATTATTAAAACTTTTGGAGGTTGAGCGTAGTCGAAACCGTTGATGTTAAGGACAAACCCGATTTCGAGGCTTGTTTTGCAAACAACCTGCTCAATCTACACAAGATTATTTTTTCATAATTAATTTGTGTTGATAATAGTACAGTCCGAGAAAAGCTAATCATAGGCTTTATTTTGCAAAACTTAAAAGAGAATATTTGGTAGCAATTACGGATTATTGTAAATTCACAAAATAATTTGTTCCCAATATGTTTAAATATATAAGTATTTCAGTCGTTGCATTTTTGTTTGTCGGTTTTTGGGGAGTATCCTCGGCTCAGAATACATACTCCATCGGATTGCTAAAATATAACGGCGGAGGCGATTGGTATGCCAACCCCACGTCATTACCTAATCTGATAGATTTCTGCAATAAAAATCTAAGAACATCAATTAATAAAGAGCCGGTGACTGTGGAGGTTTCGTCTGCCGACATCTTCAATTATCCGCTAATTCATATGACCGGTCACGGAAATGTTGTTTTTTCTCCGGGCGAAGCAGAAAATCTTCGATTATATCTGCAAAGTGGCGGTTTTTTACATGTAGATGATAATTACGGAATGGATAAATTTTTTCGAAGAGAAATGAAAAAGGTATTTCCGAATAATGAGTTTCAGGAATTGCCCTTTTCACATCCTGTTTTTCATCAGAAATATGATTTCAGACAAGGGCTTCCAAAAATACATGAGCATGACAATAAACCCCCGCAGGCTTTTGGAATTTTTATCGAAAACCGGTTAGTGTGTCTCTATACCTATGAATCTGATATTGGTGATGGTTGGGAAGACCAAAGTGTACACAACGATCCGGAGAACCTGAGACAAAAGGCCTTGAAAATGGGGGCAAATATTGTAAATTATGTTTTTACCGGAGAAGTTTTATCGCTAAGTAAAAATAAGTGATGTTATACGGTAAAAGAGGCTAAAAAACTTGGTGTTTATAAAAAACTATTGTAATATTGCATCCGCATTTTGAGAAAGTAATCAAACAAAACACATTGAACGATGGATTTAATAAAAGCAGCAGAACAAAAATTTGCACGAGAAATTGATTATCCCAAATTTAACTCAGGAGATACCATTACTGTTTCATATAAAATTACGGAAGGCAGTAAAGAAAGGATACAGGATTTCAAAGGTGTCGTTATCCAGAGAAAAGGAGAAGGTGCAGGAGAAACATTTACGGTAAGAAAACTTTCTTACGGAACAGGTGTGGAAAGAATTTTCCCCTTGTATTCCCCTTCAATTGACAGTATTAAAGTTAATAAAGAAGGTAAAGTAAGACGTTCAAGAATATACTACCTTAGAAAATTGACCGGTAAAAAAGCAAAAATAAAAGAAAAACAAAGAAACTAAATTCTGAGATAAGTATTCAGAATATATTTTACAGAAGGTACTTTTATCGGTGCCTTTTTTTGATCCTCAAAAAATATTTTGTTCCGGTGCTTTTGTGAGGGCTTATATTGGATGATTTGCTTGATAAGTGGTATAATTTTAGTAATCAAACAATATGAGAATCGGTGGATTTTGCAGCTGTGGAGCCCACACAAATTTTAAATTTACAGGACTTGTGCAATATTAATGACTTTATAAATTTTCCCGTCTGAATTTTTAACCGGCGTGTATGAACCTTTGATACGAATAACACCCGACTCCGTATCAATGTCTTGCTTAAAACTTTTAATCATTCCGTTTTTTAGTTGGTCCCAAAATGCATTAAATTCCTCAAGTTTTCTTTTTTCTGTACTGAAACTTCCTTGATATTGTCCAACTACATTCTGACGACTTAATTTTAAGATGTCCAAAAATTGGTCATTAATCTCTGTTATACGTCCTTCCATATCAAACTCAACAACTAAAGCAACTTGTTTTATAGCTTCGAAAGTATTGTCAAGTTCAGTAACATTTGCTGTAAGCTCTTCTTGTGAGGACTTCATTTCTTCCATGTTTTGGCGAATCTCTTCTTCCTGAGAAGCCATTTCTTTGGATTTTATTTGAGACTCTCTTAACAGCTTTGAAGTTCGTATATTTATTTTTGAACGTGAAATTGAAGAAGCAATACTTTGGCTTATGGTTTCTACAAACTCAATCTTGTGCTTTTCAATTGTTTTAAATGAAGCTAATTCCAGTACTCCCAATACCTCCTCTTCGAAAATCATAGGGGTTAGCAACAAAATGTTTGGATTTTCTTCTCCCAAACCGGAAGTTATTTGAAGATAATCATTAGGAATTTTCTCCATATAAATGGTTTCAGCTTCCTGCACGCATCTTCCCGGAAGTCCCACATTATAAGGCATCTTTTTTTTGCTGTACTTTCTTCGATTGTAAGCATAAGATGCGGTTAATTCAATAAATATATCTTTTTTATTATCGTCGTTTACAATAAATATACCGCCTTGGTTGGCTCCGATGTATTCGACCAATTCACTGATTATAGTGTATGCTAAGACCTCAAGGTCGTCAGAAGTTTCGCGGATAATATTGGCAAATTTTGCGGTTCCCTCATTTACCCAATTGAGTTTACGATCAGCCGTTTCTCTTACCTTACGTTCATTTTCTGCTTGGTTGAGGCTTTCCCTCATTTTTAACAGAGAATTTCCTAACTCATCATTTTTTCCGGGCAAATTAAATTCGTAATTAAGGTTTCCTTTCCCAATTTCACGAGCAAATTTTGCGGTTTTATTGAGGTTTTCCAGAAGAACATTGGCTGATTCTGCAATGTCTCCAATCTCGTCATGGGAATAAATTGTCAATTTATTACTGCTCCTGAGATCTCCTTGTGCCAATAAATTTATAAAATTAGTTATTTCAGACAATGGCGAAGTAATCCGCTTAGAAAAACTCCATATAATCAGGATGATAATAAATAATCCGACCAAAGAAACCAGCAAAAACGTGTAAGTACTACTTTTGACAGTACTAAAAATTTCTTTTGTCGGTTGCATAATTCCAATAGCCCAATTGATTTCGGCACCGCTTATTTCCATGGGTAAAATTGAAACAAGGTATTCTGTATTATTTTTTTGGGTATTAAAATTAATTTGGCTTTTTGCATTAATATACTCCTGTACAGTGTAAACAGAATCGCTTTCGGAGAAATACTCGGAAAATGAAGTATTTATCATATCGTCTTCGCCACTAAAAGCAACAAAATTCCCGTTTCCCGAAATAATAAACGCCTTTGAATTCTTTGTCGGTGTAATAGATTCTGTCAGTCGTTGAAAATAGTCAATGTTTATATCTATTCCCGTTAAACCGGCAAACTTTGATTTATGCTGTATGGGAATTGCAATGGTTGTCATCTGAACGGAGTCCCCTACTCTGCCTGTGTAGTTGTCATAATAAGGGTTAACCAATATTGGTCTCGGGCTCATTTTTAAATTATAGTAGGTTGATCCGAGAGCTTCTCCATCCAATTCGAGAGAATCAATTCGAAAAGAATTCCTGTTGCCTTGGCGGAAATAAGAATTTCTTACCCTGCCGAAACTCTTGTTATAATTGGGGTCAATGGCGTTTAATTCCCAAGAATACCATACAGAAATATAAGGTGTATTGTCTGTCACTAATTTTTTTATGGCCGGGCGATAAATTTTATCTCTTAATTCTGCATCCAACTCAGGGTACTGAGACATAGAGGCAGCGAATGAAGAGGTGACGGCAAAGTCTTTATTTAATTTCGAACGCACGGAATTGGCATAGGTTACAGCCAAATGTTTGGTCAACTCAACAGAGTTGTTGTGTGCCTCATTTTCCATGACCGTAAAAATATAGGCAAATGCGACAAAATAGACCACCACCACAGTGCCTAAAATCGAAACCATTAATTTTCTTTGAATTGAAAGTCTCATACGTTTTCCTTTTGCTGTGCTTTTAGAGAAATCAAGGATTATTCGCAAACAGCAAATTACAACTGTCTTTTACAAATTTACATTTAAAATTTTAAAGTCCAAAAAATTCCGAACGTAAGCCAACTAATATCTTTACCAGCTGTAAATAACTTTTCCTATGATGTTTTTCTCATTAACAAATCCAATGGTTCTTGAGTCTGAAGTGTTACTTCGGTTATCATTCAGAAAATAATAATAATTTGAATTGAACGTCAGTTTCTGTCCCTTCTTTTTTGAGATGCCTTTGTATAAACGCTCTGTTTTACTTGTAAGATTCTGAGGGTTTCCTTTTCCCGGAACAACCAACGGGCCGACGAAACCGGCATTCCACCTGTATCTGAATGAGTAAGGAAAATAGTTCTTCTTATTTATTTCTTCTTCAAGTGAAGCTTCTCTGATATTAATTTTGGGATGTTGTGCTATTAACTCAGCAAGGCTGACATTCAATACAGTATCTTTTACAAGATCAAGAGAGTTATTGAAAAAGTTAATCATTCGGTATTTCTTCAATACATTTTTCTTGAGGTCAATCGGTGTTCCGTTTACCGTTGCCAATGAGTGACTAATCCTGATGGTATCCCCCGGCAATCCTATCAGCCTGCTTTTATAGTGATTGTTTTCGCTGCGGTATAAATACTGAGCCTGACGCCGGTATTCTCCGACTTTAAGAACCAAGTATTTTCTTATTTTTCCTTTAGAGTTGTTTGAATAGATACTCAAAAAAAAATGATTAATGATTATCATAAGAATAACGGCAATTCCTGCACTCAGTAAATAGGTTTTCAATCCTTTCATTTGTATGCCCCTTACGTTCAACAAGATTATTACCTAAATTGAATGATTATGAACAAAGAGAAGTGTCAATATTTTGAGAACAAAAGTGTTACAAAAAAATTGAGTGCAGCCGGTAGGTGCATGATGTTTTTTTGTAATATCTTTTGGTTCAACAGCGAAGCCCTTATAAACACCTTATTAAATTATTTCAAAATTAGTGAATAAAAGATTGCTGCTTATCAAAGTTCATAATCACTCATTTTAGGGATTAAGCACCTATGAAAAATTATTTGTATATTTACTTAATTGTAAATGGCTGATTATATTAACATTGCACTGGTGCGTAAGCAACATTAAATAGTCCTTAGGGCTTAATTATGATTTATTAATGAAAATAACCGGTCAAATCGAATGCCGCCTCTGAAAAGACTTTTGTCGGGATCCAAAGACATCCATATAAACAAGGCCTTACCTACAATATGATCTTCAGGAACAAACCCCCAGAACCTGGAGTCTGCTGACATATGTCGGTTGTCACCCATCATAAAGTAATAGTTCATTTGGAATGTATAGCTGTTTGCTTTTTGTCCGTTGATGATAATATCTTCTCCCTGTATTTCCAAGCTGTTTTTTTCATAAGCTTCTATAATACGTTGATAAACAGCAATATTTGATGTATCAATAGTAACAGTTACGCCTTTTTTAGGAATATACAAGGGCCCGAAATTATCCTCTGTCCAAGAGTAATCCGGATCATGAGGAAATATATAGGGTGCATTATCGAATTCTTTATTCTCAATGGGTTCGACCTGAACTACACTTCTAAATTTTTCTACTTTATTTTTCATTTCATTTGTAAAGGGATAAACAAATATTTCAGGAGAACGGGTTGCCGCATCATCCATGTCGTCTTCACTTACACCCATATCTTTTAAGGTTTTTGAGTTTAAAGTCCTCCCGCCGGTTCTTACGAAATATTTATATTGCATGTCTTCAAAGTGTTTTTGCTCTTCTGAATTGACATACACTTGTCGGTGTATTACCTCTATGGTATCCCCGGGAACAGCAACACAGCGTTTTATATAATTTTCGCGCTTATCAACCGGGCGTTCTGTAATGGTATAGTTGGCTCTTACCATGTCTCGAGCAATACTGTAATAAAATTCATTACTGAAGACAGAGTCTTCTTTATTGTTATCCACAGATTTCAGCTCCGAAGCTTGTTGCCTGATGATAGAATAATAGCTTGACGCTTGCTGTTCTACAACAACGGTATCACCGGCCGGAAAGTTAAAAACAACAATATCATTTCGTTTCACATCGGTTAATCCGGCCAATCTGTTGTATGGTCTTTTTATCCACTCCAAATACGGTTTTGTTGACTTTGTGCCGGGCATCGTATGATGCGTAAAAGGAACGGACAAAGGGGTATTCGGTAATTTGGGACCGTATGAATATTTACTGACGAATAAATAGTCACCAACCAGCAACGACTTTTCCATGGAAGGTGTCGGAATCATATAGGCTTCGATAAAAAACATGCGTATTATTGATGCCGCTATAACTGCAAACACTAAGGCATCTATCCACTCTATAAATTTGCTTTTCTTCTTTAGATCTCGTTTTTTCCAGAATGTCCAATTTACAATTTTAGAAATATAATAGTCGAAAATTACCGGCACTCCGAGAAGCAACCACCAATTCCCTATCCACAAGACAAAAAGCAGAAACACAACGGTCCATAAACCAAATTTAAAATATTTATTTTTCAAAAAATCTAACATACTTGCTGTTTTTAAAATTATTTTTACTCCCTCCTACTATTTTTATGCAAGGGATAACTGCTTATATTAAGAATCCGAAAGTTATAAAAAAATACGGAATGTGAAAATTTGAGGATATTATTAATTCTCAAAAAAACATAAAAAATGTTATTGTTAAGGAACGGAAACAAAATAAAAAACACAATTGCACTCCAACAAAATGATATGCTCTTAATATTTTCTTATCGTTGTGATGTAAGGCTGTTTCCCTGCAAAAACTATTGGGACTTTTACAATATTTTTATCTTCTATTTTGTTATCAATCAATTCTTTGTAATATTTATTTCTGTTTATCTGTGCAAAAGCTGATTTTATTTCATTATTAATCAACTTTAATATTTCTTGTCGGATATTATTTGTATCTTTCTTTTTAATTTCATTTTTTATCAATTCGTTGGAACTCGTATTTGTCCAAAAGGTTTTAAATTTTTCATTGGTCTTATTGTTTGTCAAAGTTAATACTTTTTATGCAATTGAGCATATCAAGTGTGCTGAACAGAAGAGCAAAACGGATTTCAGCCTTTGCTTGCACTTTTCTATATATTGTCAACGGGGACAAACTCTCCGTCTTTGATAATGTACAGGGCATCATTAATTTTAATACTTTCTCCTTCTCTCATTTTCATAAGCCCTGTGATATCTTGTTCTAAGGAGTGTACCGACCCGCCGGTTTTGTAGGCTAAATTTAGATATTGCAGATTAAGTTTTGTGTAAGCCCCGCAAATAATAACCTTTACCGGTTTGGAAATTTTGTTATATAATTCAAAATCTCGCATATTTGACCAATTGTCAGCGATGAGAACAACAAAATCTTTTTCGGGAAATTTTTTTATTCCGTACAGTATGGCTTCCACATCATTTTCAGGGCCATCTCCTCCGCTACCGTTTTCTACAGCTTGTATGGCTGTATTAATAAGGCTGCCTATCTTCTGTCCCTCAAACGTATAGAATCCTCCGGTGTTTCCTATTTCTTTTTCTTCGGTCAATTTATTGTCTCCGTCATTGAAAAAAAGGTAAGCTCTTTTTTTATCTGATTTAAACGTTAGGTGGTGCCATAACATTACTTCACCGATATAGGGCGACATGCTTCCCGTAAAATCGCAAACCACCAGCATATTGTCCCAATTTTTATTTCTGGTGAGTACACTAATAACCGTTGTGTCGTCTAAAGTTTGTTTTCCGTCAATTATACTTTTAAAATATTCCTTAGTACTTTTTACATCAGCGGTACTTTTTTTATCAATATATGAAATTACAAAACCGTGATAAAAATTATAAACAGTACTTTGGGTCGCTCCGGTTTGCTTTACTAATTCCCATTTTATTCCCGGAGATTTAAACAAGGTATCAATATGCAAGTACAGAGAAAGTAATCGTTTATTATTGAGTTCAGTAAGATTCTGTCCTTTGGGGAAATCGGTATAGATAAGCTGAACCTTTTTTATTTTTTTATTTTCCAATGACCTTAATACCCCTTGGTTTCTTATTTTATAGGAAGCAAAGGACATTTTCACATACACTCGCTTCCATTCGGGATTTTTGCGAAGTGACAGGTAATTTTCAGTAGTTACAGTATCTGCCGAAAGTTTTATATCAACAGAAACTTGAGACTGTACGTGCAAACTGCTTGAGAATACAGCCAATACTAAAACAATTAAATAATTGATTTTCATGCGAAAAGACTGTCCATGTTAAAGAATCCTTGTTTTCCGATAATAAATTCGGCCGCCAACACTGCTCCTTCGGCTAAACTTCTGCGGTCTTTTAGGTGATGTGTGATTTCAATGAAATCCAGCGGAGAATCATACTTTACGGTATGAATGCCGGTGACATTTCCTTTTCTTTCTGATGTAATCGGAAATTCGTCATTTTTATCGGATGCTTTTTTTGTCCAAGTTTTATATTTTTGGTTTAATTCAAGAATATCCTGAGCAAGCTTAATAGCAGTACCGCTTGGAGCATCAAGCTTTTGGGTGTGATGCACCTCGTTAATACTGAGATTATAATCTTCGGCTACTTCCATCATTTCAGCTAAAGCTTCATTTATTTTCATAAAAATATTCATTCCTATGCTGAAGTTTGGGGCAAAAAAAAGTGCTTTGGCCTCTGAAAAACATCGTTGTTGTATTTCGGGCAATTTTTCATCCCAGCCGGTTGTGCCGCATACCACCGGAATGCCTGCATCAAAGCATTGATTTATATTTTGAAATGCAGAGTCCGGTTGACTGAACTCAAAAGCAACATCAGCTGCCAGAAGGTTGTTCTTGGAAAGCCGGTTGGAACTGTCCTTATCAATAGTTAAAATGATTTCATGCCCTCTGTCTTTTGCTGTTTTTGCAACAGATTGCCCCATTTTTCCGTTTCCGATAATTACAATTTTCATTTTTTTGGTTTATTGAATTATTTGAATACTTATACTTTAAATGATTTAATTATTTAATGATATAATGATACAATACCTTGCTATTCAACAAATACACTTTTTGTAAAAGTAAAATTATTAATCGTTTAATGTATAAATGAGTTCAGTTTAAAAAGTTATAAAGTTGAAAGTTTATAAAGTTAAAGTGCTAAAAATAAGAGTTTTAAGTTAATTATTTTATAATTAACTTAAAAC
>JAYEIA010000050.1:0-3233 GCA_034659855.1 Bacteroidota bacterium | reverse complement strand
GCTACGGTGAATATCCCCGGTGGGGATAAAACGGAGATTCTTTTTTAAGAATTGACCTTAGATGAGGTGGAATAATATCCTGGATAAAAAAAGGGAATCTGAGTTGCTCGATAACTTGGAGCTCTGGCTCTTCTTTTCTTGCAATTTAATTTATCCTATTTGCGGTTTATACAAACGGTATTTTACTTGATTATTAGATATTTACCTCTCAATTCGCTAGTTACTGACATCGCGGTCAGCCTCGTTGCAAGCAAAGTTGTGTTGGATATTCGTTTTTTTATTTTCAACGTCACGGATAACCTGCCAGTAGAACACGTAGCGTTTTACTGGTCAGCGTTCTCATCAGCTTGTTCGCAATATCCTTTGTTTGGTTATTAATTATACCCGCAAAGCTTGTCTAAATACCAATATTTGGGATGAGTTCCCTTAAAAGATCAATCAATTTTGTCGAGAAACGCATGTATCCTAAATCGGTAAAATGAGTACCATCGACGGTCGCTTCTCCATCTTTACCAATTAATGCATCGTCTTTTATGTAGTGCAGATTTCCCATGCCTTCCTGGATCAACTTCTCATAAATTGCATATTGAGCCATATTCGAAGATGTATAACGATTCATTGAAGGTTCTTTCAGAAACGCGTTGCAATAAAGCATGTTATCGATTAGTACAATCGGGGTTTTAGGACGTGCGGTTCTTAGTTTGCGAATTGCAGATTCTTCCCTCTCGTTGATAGACGATTCTTTCATATTCGGCATATTGTCCAAAACATAAAAAGCAGGATCCAATTCACACAGTAGGTCAATGACTTCAGGCTCCATAATACCGTTCCCAGAAAACCCAAGGTTAATTACTGGGTTATCCAACCAACGACCTAAGATAGCGGAATAACACATTCCCGGTCTTGAAGCACATCCTCCCTGGGTTATTGATGTTCCATAAAAAACTACAGGTTTCTTTTCTCTGGGAAGAGTTGCCTTCAGTTCAAATGGATCAGGTATGCCTAGTTCTATTTTGTGTATGGGATTATACAATGGCAGATACAATATGTAATCTCTTGATTTGCTTGGTAAATCTGTGAATAATTGCGATTCATTTAGGTCCTGAGTAGGTCTACCGACCGATAACCATTTCCACTGTCCGTCATGCTTAACATATAAATCAAGACCACTGACTCCAAGGGCAGTCATATGGTCCATGGCATTAACCCCGTCCCATTTTACGGCCAATGATGGGGTGTTTGTTGAAAAATGAATACTCATTCCTGCAGGACATTTACTTAACTCCCAAACTGGAACTCTTACAGTACCTTTGGCTTTTGCGGGAAGTCGGTTGTAAAAGGATTCGGTATCTTCCCAACCCTTGCCTTCAATTGTCAAATTATTTGCGTTATGCCAATATAGATTCTTTCCCGGCTCTTTAATTGTCATATTTTCGTCTAATTGCTCAATGTCCATTTTTTCTCCTAAAGGTGTTTATTCAAAACTCTTTCGTATATGCGAACACTACAATCAGTTGCTTTTTTGCTCCAGAAAAAAAAGTCAACTGAATTGATTGGTTCGCTATATTTTGTGTGCTATTCTACCAGTTGCGTATTGATGTAGTATACTTGATGCAAGAGTTTGATAGGGTAATCCCATTTCAACTGCGGTTGTTTTTAACGCTTCTAGGTCATAAGATGAAAGTCTAATATTTATTCTTTTGGTCGCGTTCACTGTAGGAGACCGACATTTTTGAGGTCACTTTAAGTCTCGGGAATTATTGCTGGGGCTCTCCCCCAGACCCCGAAGTTTTTTAAGGCATAACAGGATGCTCCAAAACATTATTATCTTTCTTGAAACGGGGAAAAATTTCTTCTTCCCCCAGATAACAGTGGTTCTATCGCAACCTGGTTCGATTATTCCTGAATAAGTTGCTCTTCAGCAGGGCTTATCTCCGCTTTATCGAACATTTTTAGTTTATCTCTTTTTCTTTATTTGTCAACCTCCTTTTTTTATTTTCTTGATTATTATTTCTTCGTCATTAGAATCATATACATCATATTCATTATAATAGTAAGATAACCTTATTTTTAACATATTCAAAGCTCCATTTACACTCCATTTTCCTACATTTATTCTCAGGTTAACAGTTCTCATAACCCGTTCAACCAAACTAGTTGTCTTGCCGTTCATTTTCTTTTCAAAAGCAGTAAACATATCTGGTCGAGCGTTGGTTAGATATGTGGCTGTTTTCATGTATTTATTCTTTTTACAATAAGCAATAAGTTTATCAAGAGATTTTAGTTTTAGTTTTATTATTTTTTCGACATTTAGTTTATCATACCCCATACGAGGCAATGCCGTGATGTTATAAAGTTTAGCCAATATGTAGTACCAAATTTCAGATTTTCTTTCTATATCATCTTCCCACATTGTAAACATTGCCTGATGTGGGATGTGCCATAAGCAGCGTTGAATAAAAATGTTAACATTGTCCAAACCCTTTAAAATACTTGTATCCCCATCTGTTATCAATAAAACTTCCTTGAATTCTTTCAGTTGTGCTAAAAGCGGTTGAAATAATTCATCCCAGTTACCATGATAGTTTCCTAAAGTTAAACCAGCGATCCGGATGCTACCAGCAATCTTTCTTTGAATGAAAACTTTTAATTCTTTCCCCCGCTTTTTTATATTCCAAATAGGAATTCCAGTTCCGTCAGCTTCAAAAATGTTACTTTCATCAGGATCTATATCAAATTTAATTCTTTCTCCCTCTCTCTGAACACAACGCCAAATTGCCATTTTATTTAATTTTACACCAAACAATCCTACTATTTTTTCCGAAACACGAAATGTTGTTAAACTTCCCATTATGGCAAATGCTTTTTCTGTCATTTCAGACATTTTATGACGTGGAGCAATTTCAAGAAGCTTGCGGGTTATGAACATTTTCTTCCCACACACTTTACATTTTACCTGCATTTGAGGCAGGAATATTTTACAAAAAATAGTCCTAATTTCTGTCAATTTTGCATTTTTTGTTTTCCATATAAAATCATAACAATTACCGCATTTACATTCGAACGGCTTTTTTTTCTCCTTCATGTAATGTATTGCAAATGCAAATAAAACTTGTGTTATTATTTCCGCTATAACTTTCTTTTGAAATTTTTTTAATAGCGCTGTGAGTGTATTCATATTGCAATTCTCTATTTCGAATGTATATTCTAACTTGATTGGGATTTTTAACATA
>JAYEIA010000049.1:0-15541 GCA_034659855.1 Bacteroidota bacterium | reverse complement strand
TCCCGATACTCTCAACCTCCGGAAAAACAACGTCATTTTAAACTACAACACTTCGTTAAATTACGAATTATTAATTACGAACGGCGAAGCCCTCACCGCAGGTAATTACAAACTAAACACGCAATAATCAACACTTTAACTCGCTTACGGCTTGCTTTGTAAGGATTTGAATATCAGTTAATTATAAAAATTTAACGAACTATTGAAGGAGTAAACAGATTAATATTTGTATCGGAATATTTTAATGCAGAATAGAGCCCTCCGATAGGTTCGCAGTTTTCTACTTCATCTTTGACCAAAGGATACCCAAAGCGTTGGTGTTATATTAGAAGAACTAATTATAATATTGTCTGTAACAGCTCTGAGAGAGTCAATTACATATTGAGTGAGACATTTATTATTCAAGTTTAACAAACACTTATCGGTTTTCATACGAGTACTTTTGCCGCCGGATAAAACTACGCCTGTGTTCATTTAAGAATACTGTTAAAAGTAAAATTTACAACTCAACATACCTCTTTTTTACAGTTCGTCGAACAATACCAATACTGACCTGATACAACCCAATTAACGGAAGGGCAACAAGAATCTGACTGAAAATATCCGGAGGTGTAAGAATACCGGATAGGATGAATGCAATTATTATAGCCACTTTGCGATGTTTTTTCATGGCTTCGGGGGTTAATAGACCAATTTTTGCCAATACAAACGAAGCAAACGGCAACTCAAATATAATTCCGGCACCTAAAGAGGTGGTTGCGACAGTAGAAAAATAAGATGAAAAATTGATGGTGTTTTTTACCTCTTCCGAGATAGAATATCCCGTCAAGAAATTAATGGCTAAGGGGACAATAATAAAATATCCGAACAGAACCCCTAAAGTAAATAAAAAAGATAGCCAGAAAATCAATGAACGTGATTTAACCGTCTCGCTTTCCTTTAATGCCGGCTTCAAAAATTGCCAAATTTCAAAAACAACATAAGGAAAAGCAATCATCAGCCCAAAAATAAGCGAGATAACAATATGTGCCTTAAACTGGCCGGCAATGTTGATATTTATTATTTTCAGATCTTGCTCATTGATACACAAAACCTCAGACGACATCAAGTGACCGGCCTTGCATAGTATTCGATTGGTGAAAAAGTCCGGCGTTTTGGGACTCAAGACCACCTGATCAAATATGATTCCTTTGAAAAAGAAGGCTACCACAGCAAACAAGACTATGGCTATAATGCCCCGTATTAAATGCCCGCGCAACTTATCCAAATGCTCTACAAATGACATTTCATTGTCTGATTGCTCAGGACCACCGCCGGTGCCAACTTTATGTTCTTCTGCCATTAAACTGTTCCTTTACTTCTTTGATGTATTTTCCTCAGTATCTGAGTCGATATCCAAAGCATCATCAACACCCAGATTGCTCACTCCGTCTTTGAACTCTTTTACACCGCGGCCCAAACCCCTCATCAATTGAGGTATTTTTGCTCCGCCAAAAAGGAGTAAAATCACAAGTGCAATAATCAATATTTCTTGCCCGCCTAAAAAACCTAATATTATAAAATCCATAGCATATATATTATATAGTTTTTATTAAAAAGAAATCTTTATTGAAGACACAAAGGTACTCTAATTGTATTTAAAATCAAATAGCAGTTGGGGTTTTAAAAAAAGCGGCTACTTTACCACAAATCACCCTCTGTTATTAATCGATCTTCTAAAAAAACAAACAAAACAAGCCCCAAGCAAAAATTAAAATCGTAACTATGAGTTTAGTTTAAAAAGTATAAAGTTTGGCTCTTTTCAGGGAAATTGTTGGTCGTTATATTTAGTTTCGGCATATTTTTTTGCTGAATCATAATTTTATGGCTATAGTTTAGAATAGAGGTGTTTTTTGAATATAGTGATTATAAAGCTTTTACAAGACAATATTCTCTGACAAAAAAAACGTAAATTCAGCAATTGAATTTACGTTTTTTTTGTTTAATATGATAAATTTATTTTTCTGTTTCGTCGATAATATGTTGGAAATACATTGCAAACGAACGATACAAGAAATGTGTCCATTTACCAAAAGGAACAATAAGTAAAGCCCACTGAACTAATACAATCATGTGAACGATATACATCCAAAAGTTATTTTCTAATAAATCAATATCAATAAAAAGACGCACTAAAAACGAAGTAAAACCAAGTAAGAATAACCAAATTACGAACAACCAGTCACTTGGTCTTGAATGTTTACTTAATTCAGTTTTCTTTTTCATTCTTGATAAAACAAAGTCAAAAGTAACGATAAATACAATAGCACTCATGATATATCCAAAAATATGGACGGCAAGAAATTCGGTATTAAACCAATCTAGTACCACAGTTGTAAATAACAACATTAAATATCCAATTACAAGGATGAAATGTTCAAACCAGCGAAATTTGTTATCTTCACAACCAAGAGCTTCTTTTTGGACAAACATATGCACAAGCAGCTCTTTAAAAGATTTGAAATATTGCTTAAGCGAAGGTTTTATCTTCTTTTTTGTAATAGTAAAATAATGCATTCTAACAATATTCGGTAAAAGTATAACCGTTGCAACAGTAGCAATAGCAATCATTTCAAAAAGGTGTCCAACATGCATAATAGCTTCTGTGTCGAATTCTTTGTAAAAAACAAAGAAAATAACAGCAGCAGCGGTTAAAATGAAGCCTAATAATGAAGCAATAAAAGATTTATAAAGTAAGCCGGAGAGTCCGGTCCAGTCATATTTAGCAGTAAGCCATCTTCTGAGAGCCATCATAAGTTCGCCCGGATTAGCCAGTCGCGGACAAGTTTCGCTACATTCGCCACAGTAATAACATAGCCAAGGTTTTAGAGAACCTTGAATATCGTCTTCTAAACCCAGAATGCTCAATCTTATCATTTCTCGAGGGAATGAGTTTTCCTCGGTAGAAAGAGAACATACAGCGGTACAATTTCCGCAATTGTAGCAGGCGTTTATGTTTTCCGAACCAAATTTTTCTATTTCAGTTGAAAATTCATTATTTATTTTTGACATATTAATTTTTGTTAAGAGTTCATTGTTTTACGATTTTGTCAATTTTAATCATTTTGCAATGAAGTCATGTAATTTACTTTTTTAGATTGTAGAAATAATACTCATCATCTTCGTCTATTCCGTCTACAACAACATCACCGAATTTCAGCATTGTCATTAAGTTGTATGTAACAATATCCGAAGGGACATCTATTATTTCAGCAATCTCGTTAATGTTTTTCTTTCCTTCTTTTAAAGCTTTCTTTATCTTTCTTTTAATTTTATTATACGCTTTCAAATTTTCTTTAGCACCTTCGGGTACTCCGTATTTTTCTTTTCTGATTTTAAACGTTTGTGTTGCCATATCTTTAGCTTAATTTTTTATAATATTATTATATTTATTGTCCTAATTTTAAGATCAATAAACATTAATTTAATCCATAAGGGCAGTTATCATACTTTCCATTTCAACATCGGTGTATCCAATCAATTGAATAGAATTAGAAGGACAAACAGGCAGACACATTCCGCAACCTTTACAGTTTGCCTTGATAATTTGAGCAACTTGTTTTCCATCTTTTTCAACTTTTTCAATTGCACTAAAAGGGCAAACATCCGTACATTTATCACACCATTCGCAAGTAGCTTTATCAATTTGAGCTAAAGTTGGTTCCAGTTCAATTTTACCGGCACTTATCAACGAATTAGCTTTTGATGCAGCTGAAAGAGAAGAATTAACCGATTCCATAATTGTTCTGGGAGCCTGACACGAACCGGCAATATATACAGCATCTATAACAGTCTCTACCGGACGCAATTTTGGATGAACTTCGTTGTAGAATTTATCTCTGCCAATAGGGACTTTCAATAAATTACCAACCGAATTATCTTTTCTGGGTACCATTCCGGTAACAAGAACAACTAAATCAGCATCGAGTTCAATTTCTCTGTTTGCAGTAAGAGCATCAACAGTTTTAATATTAATACCATTTTTAGTTTTTGTTATTACCGGCTCATCATCTTCGTAGAACTGAATAAAAACATCACCCATTTCAGATATCTGATGATAAAGAACCTCTTGTTTTCCATAAGTTCTGATACCTCTGTTAAAATGATAGCTTTTAATATTTTTGTATTGTTCTCGAAGTAAAATTGCAGTATGAATTGCCGAAGTACAACAGTATCTTGAACAATATACATTTCCGCCTTCCGGTTGTCTGCTTCCCACACAATATATGAAAGCAACAGTTTCAATTTTTTTATTATTTACAACAAGTTCATCTTTTTGCATTTCTAACAAACGTTTCATTTGTTGTAGAGTAACAACATTATCAATTTCTTGATATGCAAATTCACCTTCTTTTGGTTCGTATGGATCAGCACCAGTAGTTAGTAAAACTGCACCAACGTGAATTTTTAAAGTTTCATCTTTTTGTTCCAAATCAATTTCAGGACAAAATTTAAGACATTCGCCACAACGATTACAGTTATCTGTATCAATTGCAGGAATTTGTGGAAATTCACTTTCATAATTCATGAAAATAGCTTTCCTTTTTGTAAGTCCGAAATTAAATTCATCTTCAACTTCAATAGGACAAATATCAACAGCTTTTTCAAATTTTGACCAATCTAAAACACAATTCGGTTTTATATGTCTTGCTTTGATTCTGATTTCAATATCAAAGTTTCCAATTCCACCGGCTTTTGAGACCATTTCTGCCCCGGTAAAAAGTGTAATGTTTGTATATGATATAATTTTGTTGTAAAGTTTTTCAACAACTTCCTGTCCTGTTTGATTGGTAGTAAAAAGTGTATTCCATTGCGAAGTTCTGCCACCAACAAAATACTCTCTTTCTATGAGATACACTTCGGTTCCCATATCAGCAAGTTCAATTGCAGCACGCATTCCGGCAACACCGGCTCCAACAACAAGAACGGCATTTTTAGCAGTAATTTCTATAGGTTGAAGGGCAACCGAATATTTTACTCTTTCGATTCCGGCTTTTACCAATTTTACAGCTTTTTCTGTAGCACCTTTTTTATTGTCGGAATGTGCCCAAGAACCTTGCTCTCTGATATTTACTTGAACATAGTTGTAAGGGTTCAAACCTGCACGAATAGCAACATTACGAAAAGTTACTAAATGCAATTTAGGCGAACAAGAAGCAACAACTATTGCGTCAAGTTCATTCGATTTAATATCTTCTGCTATTTCCTTTTGGGTTGAATCAGCACAAGCAAACATTGTTGTTTTTGAAACAACAACGCCTTCTATTTGAGATGCCAATTCTTTTACTTTCTCAACATCAACATAATCGGAGATATTAGAACCACATTGACATACATAAACTCCTATTCTATTTTTCATTTCTTAACCCTCCTTAAATAACTTGCTGTTTCTGATGAAGCCGCTCCGGCAGATAAAATTGTATCGGGAATATCCATAGGACCGGATGAAGTTCCGGCAACAAATACACCGTCGATACTTGTACGAGCAGGACTTGAAAGTTCATCAATCTGTTTTACATAATTAAATTTATCTTGTTCAATTGTTGTATTCTTAAAAAATTTGGTAAATCCGGTATTTGGTAAAATACCAACAGAAAGAACCACTAAATCATGCTCAGCTTCTTGAACTGTTCCCTTCAAAATATCCTCATATCTAAGAATAACATTGCCATCTTCACCTTCGGTAATTTTACCAACTTTTCCTTTGATAAATTCTACTCCCATGCCTTTGGCTTGTTCATAAAATTCGGTAAAACCTTTTCCGAATGCTCTCACGTGCAAATAATAAATTGTAACATCTGCCATTGGCAAAGCTCCCATCAACAATTGTGCTTGTTTGGTTGAATACATACAACATACTTGTGAGCATATTGGATTTCCAACCGTTTCGTCACGTGAACCAACACAAAGAACGTATGCAATATTATCAGGCATTTTTCCGTCACCGGGTCGCAATACATTATTATAAGGACGAGTGGGAACAAGTTGACGTTCCATTTGCATTGAAGTAACAACATTTTTTACTTTACCATAATTATATCTATCAATTCTTTCAGCGTCAAAAAGATCATAACCCGTGGCAATTACAACAGATTTAACACTAATTTGACTTACCTGATCGGTTTGAGTAAAATCGATACAATCGGCAGGACAAACTTTTTCGCACGCCCCACAAAGAATACAATTATCAATATCAATTGCTGCAATTCTGGGATTAGCAATACTAAAAGGAATATATATTGCTTTTCGACCAACTAAATCCCATTGGTACTGATCATTAACAACAATGGGGCATTTCTCTTCACATAATTGACATCCGGTACAATCATCGGTTACAAAACGAGCTTTTTCAACTAATTTTGCAGTAAAATTATTTTCTGAAACTTTTTCAATATCAGAGACTTCTGAGTTTAAGTAAATATCAATATTTGGATGTCGTACTGTTTCAGATACTTTTGGAGTTGTAATACAAGCGGCACAATCAAGTGTTGGAAACACTTTACTGAGATGTATCATTTTTCCGCCAAGTGAAAAGTCTTTTTCAACAATAAGAACTTTAAATCCTTGGTTTGCGAGGTTCAATGCAGATTCTTCTCCTGCAATTCCTCCTCCGACAACAAGAGCATCGTATTCTTTATTTTTTTTATTTTCTTTTGACATATTAATTGTTTTGATCCTTATTTTCCATTAATTTTTTTGAAAAGGATGTCATGTGTTTAACAAAAGGGTCGGCACAAACTGAGCATATAGCAGCCATTTTTAATATAGCCGGATCCAATCCTTTCTGTTTCATTAGTTCGTGTGTTTGAGCAATTACTTTTCCTGTTTTTTCAGTACAAGTTTCACTATAAGGACAGTCGGTTCCATCGGCAGCAACAAAAACACCATCAAAACCTTCGTCGAAAGCGTGTAAAATCCATTTTGGTTTTACTGCACTGGAACAAGGAATATTAATTGTATATACCGTTGAAGGATAATGTTTTTTCAATAAACCGGCTAAATCGATAGCCGGGTCAGATATTTTTTCGGTAGAAAAGACTAAAATTTTAGCAGTTTCCATAATTTATGGTTTTAAAAATTATATGATTGAATGATTTTTTATAAGAAAAAATCATTCAATCATAATAAATATTTACTTTTTTCTTAAGTAAATTTTGAAATATCCGGATTCCTCTACAGATCCTAAATAATCATGTTTCTTTTTCTTAGCCCATTTAGGAATATCTACTCTTGTTCCTTCATCAGCAGATAAAACTTCCATAATTTCATCTGATTTTATTTTCCCTATTGCTTTTTTTGCTTCCAAAAGCGGTCCGGGACAGGCGGTTCCACGCGCATCAATACTTTTTGCAATTTCTAAATTTTTTAATTCTTCCGGTGTCATAATTTTAAATTTTTAATGGTTTATTATTAAAATAATTATTTATTAAATAGCCTTTAATAATACTGAATACACTAAAAAATATTTTATATAAATAAATGAATATCAGCTTTATCTGCGGCTGTAATATATTCGCTGATACCAACAATGTCGTCAGCTATATCGATAAAATCTTCGAGTTTTTCACCACCCCAAATTTTACCGGCAAGACCGCAAATATGAAATTTTGCATTTGTAATTTCTTTTACTTCCTTAAAAAAATCTTGCCATTCTTTTACGTTTAGTTCTTCAAGCGAATCAAGAAATTCTTTTCTCAAATGCTCATTTTCAGCTAACTTCAAATTATCTTTATTTGCAGCAATTTCTTTTTTAAAAGCTCTTGCTCCTTGTAATAGAACATAAACATCGATTTCCATATCATCGACAGCAGCTCCACTAAGTATTACTCCTGCAGCTGTTAGTTTATCAATACTTCCTGAAAATAGTGCTAAGCACATTTTTTTGGTCTCTTCCATGTCTTAATCTTTATTTTTTATATTTTATTTACAGTACAAAACTAAAACATATAGAACATAAAACCGCCATAAGCATAGTGATACTCATACAACAAAAAAGTGATTTTTATCACAAGAAAACATGCTCAAAAGCATTTAACAGGATTACCCTCCACAACCACTTGACTCTTCTACTTTTACAGGAAGAACTTCGCCGCTTTCTGCACCTTCTTCGAATAATTCCGGATATTTTTTAAGCCAAGCATTGATACCTCCATTTACAAGAACAATATTTTTATGCTTTAAATATTTAAGAGAATAGCAAGCTAAAGAAGCTCTCTTATCAGTATTCGAATATACATAATAAGTATTTCTTCTGTTATCAATTTTGGGTGAAAATTCAAACATACCTCTGGGAACATTTATTGCACCTTTAATGTGTTTTGCAATATATTCATCCGGTTCTCGACAATCAACAATTACAACATTTTCATAATGCTTATCCATGACTGTTTTTAAATCAACAACATCAATAGATTCTATTTTTGATTTCGCATTTTTCACCATAGCATCACCGTCAGCATATGATTTATCATCAACATTTCCACAGCTGAACAGTAAAACTGAAATAGATAACACTAATACTATTTGTTTTTTAAGGCTCATAATATTTTTAATTTATAAATTTTATAAGCTTACAATAAGCTTATAGGATTTGATTAAAGTTAATTTTTCTTATCCGGCGTATCCGTTATAAATTTTCACTTTTGTATAACCACAATATTTAAGTGCAAAATAAACAGCACTCGCACGTGCTCCGGTTTTACAATAAAGAATAATAGGTTTAGTTTTTGACATTCCGGCAGCAGTAAATATTGAATTCAGAGCCGATTTAGATTTTAAAATTTTAGATTTGTGGTTGTAAAGAGTTTCATTATTAAAATGCTTGGCACTTTTAACATGTTTTTTATCAAAATCAGCTTTTTCTCTGCAATCATAAATTGCACCACCACTAAAGCTACCGGTTAACATATAACTTTTCACAGATGGAGTAAATGTAACAGCTTTTTTAGTTGTAGGAGTTTTTGTAAGAGGTTTTCGAGCAGCTCGCCAACTAACTAAGTGTCCATTTAAAATTCTAACATCAGATACACCAAGATACTTAAGAATAAAATAGAGTCTTCCGGCACCAACAAAAGCACCATTACAATGAATGACTACTATTTTACTTTTATTAATACCTTTTTTACCTAAAATACTTGCCATTTGGCCGGCACTTTTAAGTTTCCCTGTTGTAGTATTACTATAAAGAATTTTATTTTCAATGTTAATAGCACCTTTTATGTGAGATCTTGCATAATCGGAGGATTTACGAGTTGAAACAACTACTACATTGTCTTTATTAATTATTTTAGCAAGCTCCTTAGCTGAAATAAGTTTTTGAGCATCTAAAGCCGAACTGACAAAAATCAATAAGGCTAAAAGACTAATTCTAAGAATTGATTTATGTTTCATAATTATAATTTTAAAACGTTAATAAATTAGTTAAATACTACTTGAAGTTGAACTAAAAAGCGATCATTTCTAATTTCTCGCTCTTCTGCACCATACAAATAATTTATTTGAAGTCTTGTCCAATCATTAGGAAAATAATTTATTCCAAATGTAACAATTGATGCAACATCTAAATTACCGGCTAAATCGGGGTCATAATTTTGATATTTTATAACCGGTTGAACTTTCCATGGTGTCATATACATGCCTTGAGCCATGTACCCATATCTTTCAACTGAACCTTCAACAACAACAGGGTCGCCACCACAGCCTCCGCCTACTGTGTATGTTCCGTCATTTTTGCCATAAATAAATTCACCTTGTGCCAAAAAGTTTTTCCATTTAATTCCTAAATCTGAACCTAATCTGAATCCGGTATTGTCAGGCAAAGTTTCGTCTACATTTTTAGAACTCATATATTTTCCGCCAAAACCAAGACTAATATCAAACTCCGAGTCAGTAAGTCTTAAAGGAGAAAAAACTATTCTTCCCGAATAATCTTTATACATATCTAATGTATCTTTGAGGCCTAATCCTGTACCGTTGGTAATAGCAAGGCCATAATTAATAAATGTAGTATCATTACCACCGGAGAACATAACACCTAAATCTCTGTATGGTCCGGCTAAATCAGAAACAAAATCAGACCGTTTAATTGTATGAAGTTTATGACATGCAGTATTTACTTCAAGTCCGAAAGGATTTTTAAATTGTCCGAATGTAACTTTAAAATAAGGAGCAAGGCGGTTATAGCTAACGTATGCGTCTAATAAAAAAGGGTCATCGCTAATAAAAGCACTTGCTTCAACGACAGTATAAAAAGAAAAATCGTAAGGAATATTTCCAACGAATCCGAATCTGGCTCTTTCAAAAGAGAAATTTAATTCGTCATCAACAGCGTAAGGATGCTGAACATATTCAAATTGGGGCTGAATAAAACCTACTATTTGTACGCCTTCATCATCGGAACCACCCATGCATTGAGCGTTAACAAATGAAGGGATAAATAGTAATAAAGCAATTGTAATTAAAAATATTTTTTTCATAACATTTGTTTTGTTTGTTTGATTTTCAAACATTTTTTCTTTTAAATCATCCATACTTATTCTTTTAAGTATGGATGATTTTATATTATCAGAAGCATAAAAATGCGACTTGAAATTTGATTATTCGTAATCAAAGTCAAAAGACGAACCCCATTTATGAGTTTCAAGATCAGAATATATCATTCCGTTAGTACCAAATTTCAAACTTTTAGCATCGTAACCAAGAACAGTTAAATATGCAGTAATCATTGAAGAAGTTTGTCCGGTCCAGCAATAAGTTACAATAGTTTTAGTTGGGTCAAGATTAACATATTCGGCTCCTGCAATAGATAAAGGATTTATTCTGTAAGCACCTTTTATGTGTCCGTAATGGTCAACATCTTCTCGTGCCCAATAATTATTGATAAAATAATCAGCAGGAGCAGCTAAAACATCAGCATTAGTAATACCTTTAAATTCGGTTAATAATTTTACTTGTTCAGCAAGAATTTCAGCGCCGGTACCTTCTCCGGTAGCAATATTAGGTTGGTCTTCATAAGCAATAAGGTCGGCAGTTGCAGTTGTAACCCAATTTGCATTACCAACAGCAGCATCACCGGTATTTGCAGTCCACGAGTCGAAATCGGCATTCCAGCTACTCATACCAAATTTAAGAACTTGAGCGTCAGTGTATCCACTTAAACGAAGAGCAATAACAGCATGAGATGCAGATTGTCCTGTGTAGCATACAACCAAAATTTTCTTATCAGCATCAGCAGCATCAGCAACTATTGTTGAAAGAGAAGAATTGTGAGCACCGATAATATGACCGGCATTGAAATCAGCTTCCGCTCTAATGTCCATTATATAATATGTACTAATATCAAGTTGAGTAGTATCTGCACCTTCAATAGTACCTGCAGCGACAATCCAACCATCAAGCATATCAGTTACGTCCATATTGTTTTCTGTCAGATATTCTGTTAAAATATCAAATTCGGTATCTTGGTCTTTGTCTTTACAACCTACCGACAGCATTATTGCTAATACTGTAAATAATAAACCCAATTTTACGTTTTTCATAATAATAAATTTAAAAGTTTAAAAAATGTTTTAAGAATTGATTAATTTAACTTTATCCTCCGCAACCTGAATCAGGTTCGGGTTCATTCTTTGAATTTACTAATTCCGGATCCCATGCTTTAGCTCCTCCAACAAGGTTTTTCACGTTGGTATATCCTAGTTTAAAAAGGGTATAAGTTGCGAGTTTACCACGAGCACCGGATTTACAATAGATTATTATTTCATCATCTTTTAAAGGAGAGTAGAAGAATTGTTCTTCCCAATAAAGCGAATCGCTAATTGTAAATTCTAATATACCTCGAGGAATATTAAAAGAACCTTCAATATTGCCTTTTAGAAATTCATCTTTCTGTCTGACATCTATTAGATAAAAATCTTCTGCAGAGTCAACTTGAATTTTTAAATCAGCTACTGTAATCTGTTCTATATCGTTACTTACACTTGATGCAAGTTCTCCCCCATTTTCGTATATTCCCGAACAAGCCGTTAATATTGAAATTGTTAGTATTATTAAAATTGTTTTTAAGTTTCTCATTGTTGAATAATTAGAATTTAGTTTTTAAAATGCACTAAATTTACCGGTTTTTTCATTCCATTTTACAAACATATACCAAAGAAGCAGTACGATTAGTACAAGAGCAAAAGCACCACCGTAACCGATATAATCGGGCAAGAAGCTTTTAAACTGCATACTTTGTGGTAATAAATCTACAATTGGAGGAACAATAAATTTTTTGGAAATAGGCGAAATTAGAAGAAAACCCAGAGCAGCAGCCCAAAGTTTTACCTGTCCTTCACCTACTCTCCAGAGAGTTCCAACTGCACATCCGCCGGCTATTGTCATTCCTACTCCGAAAATGAATCCGCCAATAAGAGCACGAGCCCAGAAATGCGGGAATACCCAAGTCATTTCTCTTGTACGTATAGCTATATCGCCAACTCCAATTCCAAAAACTTTAATAGCCGTGAAGCCAATTAAACCAACAAGAAGTCCGGCAATTACACCAACAGAACCGCTGGATTCGCCGGTCATAAATGGATCTCTGAAAGCTTTTACAATACAAAAACGTGATCTTTGACTGATTAAGCCCATTAAAGACCCAATAATTATAAACCAAGCCATTGTTTCGTTTCCGGTTACTACAGAATAAACGTATGCTAAACCAAGAACAAGAATTGCAACGACCCAACCCAGAATTTTTTGCCAATTACCTTCATCTTTTTTTACAGCAAGAAAAGTATAACTTTTACCTGAAGTTATACCGGGGAATTTTTCCATTTCCCATAACAAATATTTCAAAGCAACAATAACACCTGCAAATAAAGCAAATGCAAAGACAAGAGCTCCACCGGACAATGCAGGAACACCGCTAAAGAATGATCCAATAGTACACCCAATACCAACGGTTGCACCTATTGCCATAAGTCCGCCACCAATAAAACCTTTAATTAATTCTCCTTTTGGAGGAATTCTTAAAGCAAATTCTTTTGATAAAAGAGCAGCAATAAAAGAACCTACCATAACAACTACAGCAAGCATTCCATATAATGATAATTTGGTTGGAGTAACATCTTCTAAACCCAAAATACCAAATAGATTATAGAAATTTTCTCCCCAATTATTAAATCCACCACTGGCACCCCAGGGTGATTTAATAGCAAAAAGTATGATATTTAATATACCGAGAGTAACACCTCCAACCCAAACAGGCCAATGTTTAGAAAAGAAAGTTTGAAATAATTCGGCTAATACTCCAAGTTCTTTTTTGTTTTTTGACATTTGAACCTCCTACTTTTTTTGAATTATAAATACAAAAGCACTATCTTCTTCATTTTCTTCGATAAGAGAATGACCATTTTTTTCGACCCATTTTGGAATATCGGTTTTACTTCCGGGATCTGTAGTTAATACTTTAATTATTTCATCCGATTTTAAATTCTTAACTGCTTTTGCAGTTTTCATCATTGGCATTGGACACGAAAGTCCTTTTAAATCTAAAGTTTCATTAATTTCCATAATAAATAATTTTTAAAAGTGAATTTTTATAATAATATATTTAAGTCAGCTTCAGAAGCTGCAGTAATGTATTGGCTTATTCCGACAATATCGTCTACAAGATCAATAAAATCTTCTTTCTCTTCGCCTCCCCACATTTTTCCTGCAAGTCCGCAAACATGAACTTTTACATTTGTTAGTTCCTTTGCCATTTCCAAAAATTCAATCCATTCCATTGTTCCTACATTTTTCATGGCTTTTAATAATTGTTCTCTATTTTCCGGATATTCTGATATTCCCAGATCTTCTCTGGAATTGGGAACACCTTTTCTGAAAACTCTTGCTCCTTGAATAAAAACAAATATGTCTACATCCATATCATCGGCTGCTGCACCGCTGAGCATTACACCTGCCATTGTTAATTTATCAAAACTTCCTGAATAAAGTCCCAGACAAAATTTTTGATTTTCTTCCATAATAAAATTGTTATTATTTGTTTAAAATAAATATACCGTAAAAGTAGAATTTACCGGAATAATATAAGTCTGAATGAGTGTGCAAAAGCATATACAATAATGTGATTGTTCACCAATTCAAAAGCGATAAAAAAAGACAGAATTATGTGAGTTGTGTCACATTTTTAAATACCTTTGTAAAAAACATAAGCATGGAGACGACAAAATGCACTGACTGTCATATATTTAAGTCTGCCCAATCGAATATAATTGATTGTGATTTTGAAAAATTAAAAGAAGCATCGACAAATGTTAAATACAAAAAAAATGAGATTATTTTTAAGGAAAATGCATTATCTACAAATGTGATTTTTTTAAGAAAAGGAATAATAAAAACTCATAGAATGGGCCCCAGATGGGAGCAAATTCTTAGTATAATAAAAGCCCCAACATATATTGGATTGCCAACTACTTTTGGCGACAAGGTTAATCATTATTCTGCTACATCATTGATAGAGACAGACGTATGTTTTATTAATATAGATATTTTTAAAACATTAATTACCCAAAATGGTGCATTTTCTTACGAACTTATCATTGACTTGGCTCAAAAAGAATTAGTACATTTTGAAAGATGCATGAACAGAACTCAAAAAAATTTAACAGGCAGGATGGGTGATTTTCTTATTTCTTTGTCTGAAAATATATTTGAAAACAACACTTTTGAAATTCCTTTGACAAGAGCAGAAATAGGAAATTATGTTGATACATCAAGAGAAAGCGTTTCCAGAACATTAAGCGATTTTAATAATGACAAGATAATTGATATAAATGGTCGGAAAATTAAAATTCTTGATAAAAAAAGATTACATGCAATTAGCAAAAATGGTTAAACAGAATAGTTTTACATTCCTATATCACTAAAAATCAATCCCAAAATTAAATTATTGCTAAATTGAGATTTCCCAACACATACTATATATACACGATTACTCAAGAAATAGATATTTCTAAAAAAACGGGGGTACTATAATATTCGTCAAACCGGTATATTTACATTACTTATTATGTTAATTCAAATAGTTAGTTGGTGTGAACTCGCAAGCTCAGTTCAGTTAAAGATTTGACATTTTGCAGAAAAAATTCCCCATATTTTCACCCTTTTTTTGAGTTTAGACCTTAATGGAACTTCAATTTATTCAGAATTTTCAATCTTATCGGCTTGAGCTATCGTTTAAAATGACGTTGTTTTTCCGGAATCCACTGTGGTCGCTGACAGCAGAATACTCGAAACTTGCAATGAGGTGGATACTGAAACTGGTTCAGCCTGTCAGAAAGCCGACAAGGCAACATGCTATTAATCAGCGAACTATATAGTGTCAGAACAGAAATACCCAAAATTAGAAATGTTTTTTTTTGCGATATTTTTATTTTTTTTAATTCGCTGATACAGTGGCATCACCAAATTTAAAAAAATAAAAATCTCATCAAAAAAAACTCATTTCATAAAATTC
>JAYEIA010000048.1:0-3296 GCA_034659855.1 Bacteroidota bacterium | reverse complement strand
TTTCTTTGCTCCCTTTAAGGGTGGGGTAAACCAAGAAAATCAACGATCATAATTGAAAGGTTTGGGAAATTAAACGGATAAGCATAAATTTTTAAAGAACAAAATATTAATTGACCAAAGTTTTTCATATCTTTACCCTAAATTAAGCGATTATGTGCAAAGAAAAGTGCCGATATATTAAGAATAATAAAGTTTATAAAAAAAACCTTTGGTCTTTAAGTCTTTTTTTATAAATCTTTTTAACTCAATAGATTGGTGCTTATCGAAGCAGATAATCGCTTAATTTAGGTTACATTAAATATATTACCAATGGATAACATACTTGAAAATAAGGTGATTCTGATTGCAGAAGATGAAGTGATGAATTTTACATTATTGAATGAAGTCTTCAAGAAAAAAGGAATGAGAATTATTAAAGCGGTTAACGGACAAGAGGCCGTTGATCAGTTTGTTGAGAATAAGGATGATATTGATATCATATTAATGGATATCAAAATGCCCGAAAAAAACGGATATGATGCGACTCGAGAAATTAAAGCGATTAATAATGATGTACCGGTAATTGCCCAAACCGCTTATGCTATGTCCGGCGAGCGAAATCTCAGTATTGAGGCCGGTTGTGATGCATACATCACTAAGCCTGTTATAATAAAAGAGTTGGTTGATCTTGTACGATCCTTAATATAAATAGCACCTGATTAACATGGCCGATGAGCAAACCTTCTTAAAAGAGAATCTTTCCGGAGAACTTAAGAAATTACTACTTGAGAAAGTAGTAAACATTCCTTCTAAAATTGGTATTTTTATACTTGATACAAATTACAATTATATCTTGTTCAATAAAACATACCGGTACTATATAAAAACAATCTTTGATATAGATATAAAAATAGGAGATAATTACCTCGACACTTTTGCCGGACACAGTGATATAGCAAAAGAAAAAGCCACTTTGGCTCAAGCATTTTCAGGCATTAAATTTAATCAGGTTGGTCACTATTATTTTAATAATAAAAAATATTACTACAAAGACAGCTATAAACCAATTATAGATTCTGAGGGAAAATCACAAGCACTGGTGGTTTATTATTCGAATATTACATCAAAGAAAAAAAGTGAATTAACTTGGAATGCCTTACTGAATATCAGCAGTAAGGCGAATGAGACCGATGAATTGGCAGTTTTTGTTGAAGAGGTCAGAAATGAGCTTTCAAAAATTGTAGATACCGGAAATTTCTTTGTTGCCTTATACGATGAAGAAAAGGAGCGTTATACTTTCCCCTATTTTATTGATGAATCGGATGATATTAATACATTAAAATTCTATGATTTAAGGAACAGTGCAACCGATTTTGTTCGCCGATCGGAAAAGCCCTTAAATTTAAATGACAAAATAGCACAGCATTTACAGAAAAAACAAGAAATAAAACTCATAGGAACGCATTCTCCCTCTTGGCTTGGGATTCCTTTGAAAACTAATGCCGGAGTTATTGGGGTATTGGTGATACAGAATTATGAACTTGAAAACAGATACAGCGAGGAAGACATAGAAATTCTGACGATTATTTCGCGACATATAGCCCATTCAATTGAAAAAAAACAAGCCAAGCAAGAACTCAGAGAGACAGCAGGTTACTTAAAGCATGCAGTAAAAATTGCCAATTTGGGGCAAGTAAAAATTTCAATCCCAACCGGAATGGTTAAGATTTCTGAAGAAGCCCGAGAAATTATCGGACTGGATAATGACACGGCTACAATTAGCTTGGAAGAATTCTTTTCGCATGTGTTTGTGAAAGATCAAAAAGGGGTGAAATCTTTTTTGCAGAGCGTTCAAGAACACGGTCAGATCTATGAATACAACTTCAAGTTTGTTCACAATAAAACCAAAGCGTTGGTCTATATTTCCTCAAAGGCTGAGGTAGGGCCCTTTGAATATTACGATGATCTTCAAGTAGATTTGTTAATTCAGGATGTCAGTTTGCAACATAAAAAACAAACCGAACTCAAGGAAGCAAAAGAAGCTGCTGAAAAATCAGATAAACTCAAGTCCGTTTTTCTATCCAATATTTCTCATGAAATCAGAACCCCTATGAATGCGGTTTTAGGATTTTCTGAATTTTTAACCGCCAAAGATGTTGCCCAAGAGCAGGTAAATAAATATGCAGAGTATATTTCAAGCTCAGCCAAAGATTTGTTACACATTGTCAATGATATTTTGGATACCGCAAAAATAGAGGCCGGAGAATTAAAAATTCACAAAGAAAGCTTTGATTTGCATAAGCTCCTTTGGGAGGTAAAAGTGATGTTTGAATCAATAGCTAAGAAACACAATATTGACTTTCAGCTTAAAAAAGTGGTCGATGCTGAAAGTTTATATATCTTTTCTGACAGAGTGCGATTAAAGCAAATTCTGATTAATTTGTTGAATAATGCCTTTAAATTTATCCGTTCCGGACACATTCATTTTGGTTATCTTGTTAAAGAAGCTAATATTATCGACTTTTTTGTTGAAGACACCGGCTCGGGTATTCCGGAAGGCAAGAAGGATTTAATTTTTAGTCGATTCGGACAAATTTTGGAGGAGGGCGTAATGCATCCCGGAGGAACAGGATTGGGTTTATCAATTACAAAAAACTTAGTAGAGAATTTGGGCGGTAAAATTGATTTTACATCCACAGAGGGCAAAGGCACGACCTTTTTCTTCAGTTTGCCGTATGATATGAAAAATACGGAACAAGAAAGCAACGGCGAGTTCACCTTAATGCCCGGAAAAATCGTCGAAAAAAATATTTTGATTGTAGATTCAAGCAAACTTAATCGAAGAATTTTAAAGCGCTTGTTTGACAAGCATATGTCCGGTAATGAATTTACGTATATTAATTCTGCCGGAGCCGAAAAGTATCTTGAAAAAAACTCGCCGCATTTAATGATAATAAATTTGGGAAACTCTATGAAGGAAAAGGTCGGCATTATTCGCAATGTTCGGAGTCAAATGTCTGAAACAGATACGATGCCGATTATAGCATTAACTCGTGTAATTACCGACTCTGTAAAAGAAATGGCTTTGGCTGAGGGAATCAATAAAGTTATACCCAAACCCTACAACTATGAAAGTATAATTCGAGAAGTAGCTGAAGTTTTTGCCTGAACCGGGTGAATACCGGTTGCGATAGGTTGTGCCCAAAGTTTTAAACTTAATTATTTCCGCTCTTTTCAAGGAAATTGTTGGTCGTTATATTTACTTTCGGCATATTTTTTGCCAAATCATAATTTTAGGGCTATAGTTTAGAATAGAT
>JAYEIA010000047.1:0-15667 GCA_034659855.1 Bacteroidota bacterium | reverse complement strand
TCTGTTTTGACTTCTGTTTTGACTTCTGTTTTGACTTCTGTTTCTGCTTCAGGCTCTTCAGTTTTTTCAATCTTTTTCTCAGAAGTAGTTTCTTCGGTATTGCTGCCACCACCCCGTCGGGTTCTTTTTTTCTTCGGTACTGATTTTTCGTTATAATAGTCCTCGTTGTAATCCACAAGCTCGATAAAACACATATCAGCATTATCGCCTAATCGGTTGCCTGTTTTCAAAATTCGAGTATATCCTCCCTGTCTGGTACCTATTTTTTTAGAAACTTCTCTGAACAGCGTATTTACAGCATCTTTACTTTGTAAAGTCCTAAATACCATTCTTCTTGAGTGCGTACTGTCAGTTTTTGAGCGATTTATTACAGGCTCTACAAAGACACGAAGTGCTTTGGCTTTTGCTACAGTAGTTTTAATTCTTTTATGTTCGATAAGAGAAATTGCCATATTTCTCAGCATTGCACCTCTGTGAGCACTCTTTCTGCTTAAATGATTAAATTTCTTTCTGTGTCTCATTGATTATTCTTTGTCTAATTTATACTTTGATACTTCCATACCAAAACTCAACGTTCTGGTATCAAGTAAGTCTTCTATTTCTGCCAATGATTTTTTACCGAAATTTCTGAATTTCAATAAATCATTTCTGTTATATACTACCAATTCTCCCAAGGTATCAACATCAGCAGCCTTCAAGCAGTTCAAAGCCCGAACTGATAAATCTAAATCTACAAGATTTGTTTTCAGCAATTGACGCATGTGTAATACTTCTTCGTCAAATTCATCATTTTGCTTTTTCTCATTAGAGTCAATAGAAATCTTCTCATCGGAGAATAGCATAAAGTGCTGTATCAGAATTTTTGCCGCTTCTTTTAAAGCTTCTTTAGGATGAATGGAACCGTCGGTATTTATGTTGAAAATTAGTTTTTCGTAGTCAGTTTTTTGTCCGACACGATAGTTCTCAACAGCATACTTTACATTTTTAATCGGAGTAAAAACTGAATCAACACTTATCAATCCGATTTCATCAGATTCAGCATGCATTTCAGCCGGGACATACCCGCGTCCGTTTTCGATGTAGAATTCCATCTGAATTCGAGCATCCTTCTTCAACTTACAGATTGTTAAATCCGGGTTAAGTACCTCAAACCCATTAAGGAATTTGTTGATGTCACCGGCTTTAAATTCGTCGGTATCAGAAATATTAACAACAACTCGTTCTTCATCAGTCTCTTCAACTGTTTGTCTGAACCGAATTTGCTTTAAGTTAAGGATGATGTTAGGCACATCTTGATAAACCCCTGCTATTGTAGAAAATTCATGCTGAACATTCTCAAATTTTACGGAGCTTATTGCATAGCCTTCCAAAGACGACAAAAGTATCCTTCTTAGGGCGTTTCCTATTGTAATACCATATCCGGGTTCCAACGGACGAAATTCAAACGTTCCGTTAAACTCATCGGAGTCTATCATTATAACTTTATCCGGCTTTTGGAAATCTAAAATTGCCATAAGTGAAATTTGGATTAACTATTTAGAATATAATTCGATAATAAGTTGTTCCTTGATGTTTTCCGGAATATCTTCTCTTGCCGGCTCATTAAGGAATTTTCCGGCCATTTGCTCACTGTCCCATTCCAACCAAGAATATAAGTTGTGATTTGCTCTTTCGAGTGAATCGTTAATAGCTTCGAGTGACTTAGATTTTTCACGAACACCCACAATATCGTTATCTCTAACCATGAAAGAGGGAATATCTACGTTTTTATTGTTCACGACTATATGTCCGTGATTAATAAGTTGACGGGCTCCGTCTCGTGTGGGTGCCATTCCTAATCTAAAAACAACATTGTCTAATCGGGATTCCAACAACTGAAGAAAAACCTCTCCTGTATTTCCTTTCATCTTAGAAGCTTTCTGAAACAGGTTAGAAAACTGCTTTTCCAATAAACCATAGGCATATTTTGCCTTTTGTTTTTCTTTAAGCTGAATTCCGTATTCAGAAACTTTTTTTCTTCGTTTTGAAGGACCGTGTTGTCCCGGCGGATATTTCTTGTTTTCGAAGTTTTTGTCGGGACCAAAAATTGGTGAACCAAACTTACGTGCAATTTTTGTCTTTGGACCTCTGTATCTTGCCATTGATCTAATAATTTAAAATTCGTGATATTTTATTAAACTCTTCTTCTTTTAGAAGGTCTGCAACCATTATGTGGTAAAGGTGTTACATCAACAATCTCACTGACTGTAATGCCGGAAGAATGTATAGCTCTAATCGCAGCTTCTCGGCCGTTTCCCGGGCCTTTTACATAAACTTTTACTTTTCTTAGTCCAAGATCATGCGCTTCTTTTGCACAATCATCAGCAGCCATTTGAGCAGCATAAGGTGTGTTCTTTTTAGAACCTCTAAATCCTTTTTTTCCTGCTGTTGACCATGAAATTACATCACCATTTGAATTGGTTAACGTAATAATGATATTGTTGAAAGAAGAGTGTATAAATGCCTTTCCTTGCGCTTCTACTACAACCTTTTTCTTTTGAGCTTTTCCAACCCTTTTCTTTCCGCCTTTTGTGGTTTGTTTTTTAGCCATAATTAAAATTTATTAAATAACCCTTCGTTTTTTTCTGGTTTTAGCATTATTCTTGGTCTTTTGTCCTCGAACCGGTAATCCAACACGATGCCTTTTGCCTCTGTAACATCCAATTTCTTTCAATCGTTTGATGTTGAGGTTTTTCTCTGATCTTAATTCTCCCTCTATAGTGTAATTGTCAATTAAGATGTTACGAAGAAGTTTTCTTTGATCATCGTTCCAGTCTTTTACTTTAACACTATGGTCAATTTTTGCTTCATCCAAAACTTTTTGAGCAGTATTCTTGCCTATTCCATATATATAGGTTAAGGCAATTTCTCCTCTTTTGTTATCCGGTATATCTACACCTGCTATTCTAGCCATATCTTAGATTTGTATTATTAATTTTAACCTTGTCGTTGTTTAAACTTCGGATTTTTCTTGTTGATTACATACAGACGCCCTTTTCTGCGTACAATTTGACAGTCTGATGATCTTTTTTTAACTGATGCTTTAACTTTCATTTTATCTAATTTTTATACCGGTAGGTAATTCGACCCTTGGTAAGATCATAAGGCGACATTTCCAGCTTCACCTTGTCTCCCGGTAAAATTCGTATATAATTCATTCTCATCTTCCCTGCAATATGAGCAGTTATAACGTGCCCATTTTCAAGTTCTACTCGAAACATTGCATTGGGTAATGCTTCTTTTACAATTCCTTCTTGTTCTATTGCATCTTGTTTTGACATACTATCTTCTTTTTTACATTGACATTGAACTTGCTCCGCCCTTGCCTTTAATTCTGCCTGACTTCATTAATCCGTCATATCTTCTCATCAGCAAGTGACTTTCAATCTGTTGTAAGGTATCCAATACAACTCCGACAAGAATTAATAATGAGGTCCCTCCGTAAAATTGTGCAAATTGATTATTTACTCCTGCAATCATTGCGAAAGCCGGTAATATTGCGACTAACGCTAAGAATACAGATCCGGGGAATGTTATTCTTGACATGATTGAATCTAAATGTTCAGCCGTCTTTCTTCCGGGTTTAATGCCGGGAATAAAACCTCCGTTTTTCTTCATATCATCAGCCATTTGAGTTGGATTGACAGTAATGGCTGTATAAAAATATGTAAAGATAACAACTAATAAACCAAATACAAAATTATACCAAAATCCGGTAAAATCGGCAAATGCAGCGGCTATTGCACTGGTTGTTTCTGTATCAAATCCCACAAACATCATGGGGATAAACATTAAGGCCTGAGCAAATATAATTGGCATTACACCGGCAGCATTCACTTTTAAGGGTATATATTGTCGCTGTCCTCCGTATTGTTTGTTCCCCACAACACGCTTTGCGTACTGCACAGGGACACGTCTTACGGCCTGTACTAAAGCAATTGTAGCAATAAATATAAGGAATAATATAACCATTTCAATTAAGAAAGTGATTAAACCTCCTCCTCCGACAGATATTCTTGAAGTAAGTTCTGCAGCAAGAGATTGGGGTAACCTGGCAATAATACCTATCATAATGATTAATGATATGCCGTTACCAATTCCTCTGTCTGTAATTTTTTCACCCAACCACATAATAAACATTGTTCCTGCAATCATGATAATTACAGAAGAGAACCAAAATAACTGTCCTTGCATAGCAAATGCATCGGCAGGTATTTGAGATCTAAGGTTTGTTAAATAAGCCGGGGCTTGGAATAAAGTAATGGCTACCGTGAGGTAACGCGTAATTTGATTAATTTTATTTCGACCGCTTTCTCCTTCTCTTTGAAGTCTTTGAAAATATGGGATTGCCATTCCCAATAATTGAATAACAATCGAGGCAGAGATATAAGGCATAATACCTAATGCAAATACTGAGGCATTGGCAAAAGCACCTCCTGAAAACATATTAATCATACCGACAATCCCGTTAGCAGCTTGTTCTTCCATGCCACTAAGCTTTAGTGGATCAACTCCGGGTATTACAACATGTGCTCCGAAACGATATATTAAAATTAGACCAAGGGTTGCAATGAGTTTATTTCTCAGATCCTCAATCCGAATAATATTTTGTATTGTTTGTATAAATTTCTTCATCAATCTTAGAGTTTAACGGCTTTTCCGCCGGCTTTTTCAATGGCTTCAATTGCACTTTTCGAGAATGCGTGAGCTTCAACATTTAATTTAGCGGTTAATTCACCGTTTCCGAGAATTTTAACCAGCTCACTTTTCTGAATGATACCATAATCTTTCAGGTTTTCGACATTAATTGCTTCGATTTTTTTATCATCAGCCAAAGCTTGTAATAAGCCAATATTTATGGCTTTATATTCAACTTTGTTTCTATTATTGAAACCAAATTTGGGTAGTCTTCGATGCAAAGGCATTTGACCGCCTTCAAATCCAAGTCTTCTTGAATAACCTGATCTGGACTTTTGGCCTTTATGTCCACGTGTGGCTGTTCGGCCCTTACCTGAACCAATACCTCTTCCAATTCGCTTTCTGTTGCGAACTGATCCTTCTGCCGGTGTTAATTTACTTAAATCCATCGTTTATGCTTTTCTAAATTATTTCGTCTTCTCGACTTTAACGTAATTATGAACTTTTCTTATCATGCCCAATATCACAGAATTTTCATCATGAACAGCAGAACTGTTTGTTTTGTTGAGTCCTAATGCTGTGAGTGTTCTCTTTTGTCTGAGAGGCATACCTATTTTACTGCGAGTTAATGTAACTTTAACTTTTGCCATTTTTAGTAATATCTATCCGTTAAAAACTTTTTCTATTGAAATACCGCGTTGCTTGGCAATATCTTTTGCATCTTTCATTTCTAATAATGCTGCAAATGTGGCCTTTACAAGATTGTGAGGATTAGAAGAACCTTTAGATTTAGCCAAAACATCTGTAATACCAACGCTCTCAAGTACGGCACGCATTGCACCACCGGCCTTTACTCCGGAGCCCTCAGATGCCGGTTTCAAAAAGACTTCGGCACCCCCGAAACGTGAAATTTGCTCGTGAGGTATAGTCCCTTTATATATTGGAACTGTGTACATATTTTTCTTAGCATCCTCAATACCTTTCTGAATTGCTGACGGAACATCTCCGGCTTTTCCGAGTCCGTGACCTACGGTTCCGTTTTCATCTCCGACAACAACAATGGCACCAAAACTGAAGGTACGTCCACCTTTTGTTACTTTTGTAACTCTTTTGATAGCCACCAGTCGGTCTTTTATTTCAATATCTGTAGACTGAGTCTTTTTTGATTTATTTTTTGAAAACATATTCTATCTTTAAAATTTTAATCCTGCTTTTCTTGCGGCATCAGCCAATGATTTGATACGCCCGTGATAACGATATCCATTTCGGTCAAAAATCGCAGAAGAAATTTCTGCTGATTTTGCTGCTTCTCCAAGTTTTGAACCAACCAAAACCGCTGTGTGTTTAGGATTTTTTGTTTCAGAACTTGCAATTTCTTTATCTAAAGAAGAAGCTGAGACTAATGTATTGCCTGAGATATCGTCGATTAATTGAGCATATATATGATTACTGCTTCTGAAGACAGAAAAACGAGGTCTTTGCGGAGTTCCCGATATATTTTTTCTGACTCTTTTTTTTATTTTTCTTCTGCGTTGTCGCTTTGTTAAAGCCATTTTTTCTATATTTTAAAGTTCTTATTCTGCTGCAGCTTTACCAACCTTGCTTCTGACATATTCTCCAACATATCGAATACCTTTGCCTTTATATGGTTCAGGCTTTCTGAGAGATCTTATTTTTGCAGCTACTTGTCCTACCAATTGTTTGTCAACGCTTTTCAAAGTAATGAAAGCATTTTTCCTTTTTTCTTGAGTAACTTCAATACTTATTTCGTCGGGCAAAAGTAATACAATCGGATGAGAATAACCAATAAATAAATCTAATTTATTACCGGTAACCTGAGCACGGTATCCTACACCGATGATCTCCAGCTTTTTTTCAAATTTATTGGTTACACCTTCAACCATATTGTTAAGTATCGCACGTGTTAATCCATGAAAAGATTTCATGCGCTTACTTTCGTTTCCGCGAGTAATAATTATTTGGTTATCTTTTTGCTTGATGTCAACTTCGTGGGGCAGTTGTTGGCTAATTTCACCTTGTTTCCCTTTAACGGTAACAAAATTTCCTTTTGTAATATCAACCTTTACTCCCTCCGGAATGTCAACCGGTGTTTTTCCTATTCTAGACATGATTTATCTTTTAATATACGTGACACAAAATTTCTCCGCCAACATTCTCTTTAGCCGCAATTTTATTGGATAATGCACCTTTAGATGTTGATAAAATTGCAATACCTAAGCCGTTCAATACTCTGGGTAAATTATCGGCTCCGGCATATTTTCTAAGACCCGGCTTACTTATTCTTAAAAGTTTTTTAATTGCCGATTCTTTTGTTTTCGGATGATATTTTAAGGCTATTTTAATAATGCCTTGTTTATTGTCATCTTCAAATTTGTAACTCAGGATATATCCATTTTCATAAAGAATTTTGGTCATATCTTTTTTCAAATTTGAAGCAGGAATCTCTACGACTCTCTTCTTGGCCATTATGGCATTTCTTATTCTTGTCAAATAATCTGCTATCGGATCTGTCAGCATAAATTCTATATTTTTATAATTACCAACTTGCTTTTTTAACTCCGGGGATAAGACCCTGTGAAGCCATTTCTCTAAATTGAATTCGGCTTAATCCGAATTGTCTCATATATCCCCTTGGTCGGCCGGTAATTCGGCATCGATTTCTGGTTCTGATTGGTGAAGAGTTTTTGGGTAGCTTTTGAAGTGCCTCATAATCTCCGGCATCTTTAAGTGCTTGTCTCTTCTCTGCGTATTTGTCTATCATTCTTTGACGCTTTACTTCACGCGCCTTCATTGATTCTTTAGCCATTCTGAGTATCTTTATTTTTTAAAGGGAAAACCTAAATTTTTCAACAATGCATATCCTTCTTCGTCTGATTCGGCTGAAGTTACAATAGTGATATTCATTCCAATGTAACGTTCAATTTTATCCACTTCGATTTCCGGAAAAATGGTTTGTTCTTCTATACCAAGCGTGTAATTCCCGTTGCCGTCAAATTTTTTGGCTACACCCCGAAAGTCTTTAATTGCAGGGATTGCAACAAAAAGTAGTTTTTCTAAGAACTCATACATTTTGTTGTGGCGTAGAGTGACTCTAACACCAATTGGAACATCAATACGAAGTTTAAAATTTGAAATATTCTTCTTAGAAAGAGTTTGTACCGCCTTTTGTCCGGCAATAAGAGTCAGCTCTTCTTGAGCTTTATTAATAATCTTCTTATCAGTGATTGCTTCTCCAACACCTTGGTTAAGAATAATCTTTTTTATCTTGGGAACTTGCATTCCGGAGGTATATCCAAACTCTTTGAGTAGAGCGGGTCTGCAAATATCCAGATATTTTTTCTTTAATACGGGAACTTTATTTTCCATTACTTAATTTCTTGTTGATTCTTAGATTTTTTAGAATATCTGACCAGTTTGCCGTCCTCATTTCGTTTTCTTCCGATTCTGGTAGCCTCTTTAGTTTCGGGGCACACAACCATAAGATTTGAAATATGAATAGGGGCTTCTTTATTCACAATACCACCTTGCGGGTTTTCTGAGTCTGGTTTGGTATGTTTGGCAATCATGTTTATACCTTCTACCAAAGCTCTACTCTTCTCGGGAAATACAGATAATATTCTTCCCTCTTTGCCTTTATCGTTTCCGGCATTGACCTTAACAATATCTCCTTTTTTGACGTGTAATTTCTTTTGCATCGAATGAAATTTTTATAGTTTAAAGTACTTCCGGCGCTAAGGAAACTACTTTCATATTTACTTTTCTTAACTCACGAGGTACAGGGCCAAAAACACGTGTTCCTCTCATCTCTCCGTCGTCATTTAATAAAACAACTGCATTGTCATCAAATCGGATATATGATCCGTCGTCTCTTCGCACCTCTTTTTTAGTTCTGACGACCACCGCTCGAGTTACAGCTTTTTTCTTAATTTCCCCTGACGGCATTGCAGTTTTTACGGATACAACAACATGATCTCCTATTCCGGCATATTTTGAACCTCCGAGTACCCTGATTACTAAAACTTTTTTAGCACCACTATTATCGGCTACGTTTACTTTACTTTCTGTTTGTATCATGATTATTTAGCTCTTTCAATTATTTTTTCCAGTCGCCATGTTTTGTTTTTGCTCAAAGGACGGGTTTCAGTAATTCTCACAGTGTCACCAATATTCGCATCATTGTTTTCGTCATGAGCGATATACTTTTTCTGCTTGTTTACAAATTTTCCGTACTTTACATGCTTCAAACGTCTTTTAACTAAAACAGAAATTGTTTTTTCGGCTTTATCACTGGTTACAACACCTGTTCGGTTTTTTCTGAGGTTTCTTTTTTCCATTTTCTTATATTCTCAAATTACTTCTTTGCCTCGTCTATTTCGCGAGCTCTTAATTCAGTTTTATAACGGGCAATTATTTTTTTCGATTCGGAGATTACCAATGGGTTTTCAAGATCTGAGACCTTATGGTTTATTCGTAACCTGGTAAGATTATCTTTCTCCTCGTTTAACTGCTCTATAATTTCTTGGGTAGTCAATTGACGTATTTCAGAGTTTTTCATTCCGATATTTTTTTAATTTTGATGATCAAAATCTCTTCTGATAACAAATCGTGTTTTAATAGGTAACTTTTGAGAAGCTAATCGTAGTGCTTCTTTTGCTATTTCTAACGGTACACCGTCAATTTCTAATATCATTCTGCCCGGAGTTACTCTTGCTACAAAAAGTTCAGGTTCACCTTTACCTTTTCCCATTCGTACTTCGGCAGGTTTTTTAGTCACCGGCTTATCCGGGAATACTCTTATCCAAAGTCTTCCCTCTCTTTTCATATAGCGTACTGCTGCCTGTCTGGCTGCCTCTAATTGTCGCCCTGTGATCCAAGTTGACTCAAGAGTTTTAATTCCAAAAGAACCAAAAGCAAGGGTTGCTCCTCTTTGAGCAATTCCTTTCATACGACCTTTTTGCTGCTTTCTGAATTTTGTCTTTTTTGGCTGTAACATCCTACTGTATTATTTTGTTGAACTATTATTATCTTCTGTTGTGTCGACGGGGTTTTCTTCCTTTTCCGGAACCTCTTCCACCTGATTTTCTCTTCTGAGTCTTGAAATCAACGGATAAATCTTGTTTTCCGAATTTCTCTCCTCTGCAAATCCATACTTTGATTCCCAACAATCCCACTTTTGTTAAAGCTTCTGCTTGATGATAATCAATATCGGCACGAAAAGTATGAAGAGGAATTCGACCTTCTTTCATTGTTTCTGTCCGAGCCATTTCAGCGCCGTTAAGTCTTCCGGCAATCATCACTTTTATGCCTTCGGCACCCATTCTCATGGCTGATGAAATTGCTGTTCCTATGGCTCTTCTGTAGGATACGTGTCCTTCAATCTGTTTTGCAACATTATTTGCAACGATAACTGCGTCAAGTTCGGGTCTTTTAATTTCAAATACATTGATTTGAACATCTTTATCGGTAAGTTTTTTTAACTCTTCTCGAAGTTTGTCCACTTCAGAGCCTTTGCTTCCGATTATGATTCCCGGTAGAGCTGTTGTAATTGTAATTGTAACCAGTTTCAGGGTTCGTTCAATTACGATACGTGCTACGCCGGCTTTAGCTAAACGTATTTTCAAGTATTCTCGAATTTTGTTGTCTTCTTGAATCTTATCAACGTAATCGTCGCCACCAAACCAATTTGAATCCCATCCTCTGATGAAACCTAATCTATTGCTTATCGGATTTGTTTTTTGTCCCATTGATTAATTTTCTTTACTGTCAATAAATATTGTAACGTGGTTCGAACGTTTTCTTATTCTATTTGCTCTACCTTGAGCTCTTGGTCTGAATCGTTTAAGAATTGTGGCCGAATCTACGAATATATTTTTTACAATTAAATCGTGTTCTTCAATTCGTTCTCCTTCGTTCTTGACTTCCCAATTGGCTATTGCAGATCTTAAAAGTTTTTCCATTCTCAACGACGGTTCTTTTGAACTGTGTTTTAAAATATCTAATGCTTTCATTATCTCAACACCTCTAATTAAGTCGGCAACAAGTCTCATCTTGCGCGGAGAAGTCGGACAATTCTTAAGAACTGCAAAATATTTATTTTTCTTCTCTTCCTTAATACGTTCGGCTTTTAATCTTTTGTGTGCACCCATGGTTTATTAAATTTTCTTCTTGTGTCCTCTGAATGTTCTGGTTGCTGCAAACTCTCCCAGTCTGTGCCCTACCATATTTTCTGTAATAAAAACGGGAATAAACTTTTTACCGTTATGAACAGCTATCGTATGTCCTACAAAGTCGGGAGAAATCATTGAACGTCTTGCCCAAGTTTTTATAGTTTTCTTTTTTCCGGATTCATTGACTCGGTCAACTTTCTTAATGAGGTTAACATCTATAAATGGTCCTTTTTTCAGCGATCGGCTCATAAATTATTTTTTACGTTTTTTAGTTTTTCTTCTTTCAACGATATAACGATCAGTACGTTTATTGTTTCTGGTCTTATATCCTTTAGCCGGAACTCCGGTTCTTGATCTTGGGTGTCCGCCGGCAGAACGACCTTCACCACCACCCATTGGGTGATCGACAGGGTTCATGGCAACACCACGCACTCTTGGTCTGCGACCTTTCCAGCGATTGGCTCCTGCTTTACCCATTCGTTGGAGCATTTTATCGGCATTCGAAACTGCACCAATTGTGGCTCTACAGGTCAGGAGAACTTTTCTTACTTCACCTGAGGGTAATTTTAAAAGAGCGAATTTGCTTCCTTCTCTTGAAATCAATTGAGCATATGTTCCGGCACTTCTGGCCATCTCAGCTCCTTTCCCGGGTTGTAATTCAATATTGTGAATTACTGTACCTAAAGGAATCTCTTTAAGTAATAGAGTATTTCCAATTTCGGGGGCTGTGCCTTCTCCGGAGGAAATAACATCTCCTTCTTTAAGGCCGTTCGGAGCTATGATATATGATTTTGCACCATCGGCATAATAAAGTAATGCAATACGTGCTGTTCTGTTCGGATCATATTCAATTGACTTTACAGTAGCGGGTACCCCATCCTTATTTCTTTTGAAATCGATAACGCGGTATTTTTGCTTGTGACCACCACCGATATATCGCATGGTCATACGCCCCTTACTGTTACGTCCGCCTGATTTACTCTGTCCTTTGATTAAAGATTTTGTCGGTTTTACCTTTGTAATTCCTTCAAAATCGTTTACTCTGCGTCTTCGTTGTCCCGGTGTAACCGGTTTCATCTTTTTTATTCCCATTGCTCTTAAATATTGCTGTAAAAGTCAATTGTATCGTCTTGTATTAAGGTAACTATAGCTTTTTTAAAAGCATTAGTTCTACCTGAAACATAACCGGTTTTGGTATATCTGCTTCTTCTTTTTCCGCCGTATCTCATTGTATTTACTTTGACTACAGTTACATTATATAAATCCTCAACAGCTTTTGCTATTTGAATTTTGTTTGCTCTGTTGTCAACAATAAACCCGTAACGATTGAAAGCTTCACTTTCGTCCGTCATTTTTTCGGTTATTACCGGCTTCTTTATAATTTCCATAACAAAATATTCTTTATTTATGCCCAAGTTTTGTTCAAAGTGTCAACTGCTTGTTCAGTCATTACAATAGATGAGGCATTCATTATATTATAAGTATTTAATTCTGAGACTGTTAATACTTTGATGTCTTTTAAATTTCGGGCTGACAAATATATGTTTTTATTTTCAATTGGTAAAACAATAACCGTTTTTTTATCATTAATTTTCAAATTCTTTTTCAAATCAACGATAGATTTTGTCTTAGGAGCCTCAAAGTCAAAGTCTTGTATGACATGAATTGCTTCATCTTTTATTTTATATGACAAGGCGGATTTTCGAGCCAATTTTTTTACCTTTTTATTCAGTTTGAAGTGGTAATTTCTTGGTTTTGGGCCAAATACTCTACCTCCCCCTCTAAATAAAGGGTTTTTAATATCACCGGCTCTTGCAGTACCCGTTCCTTTTTGTCTTTTAATCTTAGCTCTACTGCCCTTAACTTCACCGCGCTCTTTTGTTTTATGTGTTCCTTGGCGTTTATTTGCCAAGTGTTGTTTAACGTCGAGGTAAACTACATGATCGTTTGGTTCATTTGTATAAACATCGTCAACCAACTCAACAGTTTTTCCGGTATCTTTACCTGAAATTTCGTATATCTTAGCTTTCATTATTTCTGTATTAAAATGTAAGAACCTTTAGAACCCGGAACGGATCCTTTGACAATTATTAAATTTTTATCTTCTACAAAATCCAATACTTTAAGATTCAGTACCTTTTGTTTGTAGTTTCCCTGTCTACCGGCCATTCTCATACCTTTGAAAACGCGAGACGGATCAGATGAGGCTCCAATAGAACCGGGTGCTCTCAATCGGTCTTGCTGACCATGGGTAGCATCACCGACACCGCGAAAATTCCATCGTTTAACAACGCCCTGAAACCCTTTACCCTTAGTAAATCCGGTTACATCCACCCAAGGAATATCTTTGAATATGTCCAAAGTAACAACATCTCCTACTTTGTATTCCCGGTTGAAATTCTGAAACTCAAAAACTCTCTTTTTTGCAGGAGTTTTTGCTTTTTTAAAGTGTCCGGCTTCCGGCATTATTGTGTTTTTTTCCTTTTTATCGTCAAAACCCAATTGTAATGCATCGTAACCGTCAATTTGCTTGGTCTTTACTTGTGTTACAACACAAGGACCGACTTCTAAAACAGTGCATGGAATATTTTTTCCCTCGGCACTGAAAACGGATGTCATTCCTATTTTTTTCCCTATTAATCCGGCCATTACTATTTATTTTAAATTATCCTACTTTTATTTCCACATCCACTCCACTCGGTAATTCCAACTTCATAAGCGCATCAACTGTTTTTGGTGATGCATTATGGATGTCTATTAATCGTTTGTATGTTGAAAGTTCAAATTGTTCTCTTGCTTTCTTGTTTACAAAAGTACTCTTCAAAACGGTGAAGATTCTCTTTTTAGTTGGTAAGGGTATTGGCCCGCTAACAACAGCTCCGGTAGTTTTAACCGTTTTAACAATTTTCCCGGTAGAGGTATCAACCAAATTATGGTCGTATGATTTTAACTTTATTCTAATTTTCTGCGCCATAAAGCAATTATTTGAGAATTATTATATTTCTTTTCCTGTTTCGTTTTCAATTATCTTCTTAGCAAGAGCTATTGGAACCGGCTCATAATGAACAAATTCCATTGTTGATACTGCCCGTCCGTGAGAAATTGATCTTAAGGCAGTAACATATCCGAACATTTCTCCAAGAGGTACAGTTGCCTCAATAATTTGGGCATTGTTTTTTTCTTTTGTTCCTCTGATTTTTGCTCTTCTTTTATTTAAATCTGAAATTATATCACCTAGACTTTCGTCGGGGGTGGTAACTTCAATTTTCATGATTGGCTCAGTGAGTACCGGTCCTGCTTTAGACGCTGCTGCTCTGTATGCGGATTTCGCAGCTAATTCAAAAGATAGGGCATCTGAATCAACGTCGTGATATTTTCCGTCATAAAGAACAACCTTCATAGATCTTAACTCATATCCGGCTAATGGTCCGTTTTGCATAGCTTCTTTGAACCCCTTCTCAATAGCCGGAAAATATTCTTTAGGAACTACTCCTCCTTTGATTTTACTCTCAAATTCAAATTCCTCTTCACTTTTTGGATCTCCGGGCATAAGTTTTATGCTGATATCGGCAAACTTACCTCTACCACCACTCTGTTTCTTATATATCTCTCTGTGGTCAATCTCTTTGGTGAGTGTTTCTTGATAAGCAACTTGAGGTCTCCCTTGAGAACAATCAACGGAAAATTCACGCTTCAATCGGTCAATCAATACCTCCAAGTGAAGTTCTCCCATTCCGGCTAATATAGTTTGTCCGGAATACTCATCGGTACTAATTTTAAACGTGGGATCTTCTTCTGCCAGTTTGTGTAGAGCATTACCTAATTTGTCAAGGTCTTTCTTGGCTTTAGGCTCAATAGCTATTTTTATTACCGGCTCGGGAAATGTAATCGTTTCCAGATTGATTTGTTTGTCTTGAGCACAAAGCGTATCTCCGGTTTGAACTTCTTTAAATCCAACTACAGCACAAATGTCTCCCGCAGTTACTTGCTCTTTTGGAGTCTGCTTGTTTGCGTGCATTTGATATATGTGTGCAATCCGGACTTTCTTCTCTGTTCTGGGATTATATACAAAAGATCCGGATTTTAATTTTCCGGAATATATTCTGACATAGGCCAGTTTTCCTATAAACTTATCTGTTGTAATTTTAAATACTAAAGCAGATAATGGTTCTGAAGCATCTGATTTTCTAACTAAAATTTCTTCTGTTCTTGGGTGTTTCCCGGTAACAGCGACCACATCAGTTGGGGCAGGAAGATATTCTATTATGCCGTCTAATAGGCGCTGAACTCCTTTATTTTTGAAAGCAGAACCACACATTACAGGAACAATTCTGTGTTCTATCACAGCTTTTCTTGTCACAGCATTGAAATCATCAACTGAAATACCATCTCTGTCATCAAAAAAACGTTCCATCAACTCATCATCTTGCTCAACAACGGCTTCAATTAACTCTTCTCGCCATTTTTCTGTCAGTTCTTCATATTCTGCCGGAATCTCTTCGGTAGAATAATTCACTCCCAGTTGGTCATCTTGATGCCAGATAATTGCTTTTCTTTCAATCAAGTCAATAACTCCTTTAAAATTATCTTCGGAGCCAATAGGTATTTGCAAAGGTATTGCATTTGCACCCAGTACATCTCTTATTTGTTCCACAACTCCAAAATAATCGGCACCAACACGATCCATCTTATTCACAAAAGCGATACGCGGTACTTTATATTTATCGGCCTGTCTCCATACGGTTTCAGATTGCGGTTCTACACCGCCCACTGCACAAAATACAGCGATAGCTCCGTCTAAT
>JAYEIA010000046.1:0-3327 GCA_034659855.1 Bacteroidota bacterium | reverse complement strand
ACGATGGCGACTGGAACGAAGGGCAATATTACTCAGAGTGCGGCATCGATAAGATATCGCTGGTAGGACCGGCTGTGACGGAAATGATAACCTATACTGACTACTCAGGGCATGTTTGAGCATTCCAGCATGGTATCATGTTCAAGTCCCCGAGGGTTTCGTTCCTGTTCAATATATTGCTGGTTTTCTATGATGGCAAAATTCGGTTGGATTTTTGCAACTATATGACATAATTGTTAATTATGGCCTTATTCCAATCAGATACTCCGCCAATGTTTCTTGTATTTTTTTTATTCTAAAATTTATCCCTTGAAAATACAACAAAAATTAGTCTCCTGCATAAAAAAGCCCTTCCATTTTGTCGTATTATCTGCTATATATTTATCACACAACAGATAATACGACAAAGGAGATGGCTATGACGTCTCACAAAGAAAAACAAACAAGGGAAGTATTCAAGGCATTTAAAAAACTAAAAGTACTTACTATGATCAAATTAACTGCGCTTATGATATGTTCTGAAAGAACGATTCAACGTCGTCTTAAAAGTTGGGGGGCTTATACAAGCTATAATAAAAATTGTTGTTATTACACTCTTGCTGACATCCCTCGCTTTAATCAGTGTGGCATATGGAAATATAAAGGTATTTTTTTCTCACAGTTCGGGAACTTGAAAAATACGGTTATTGCTGTTGTTAAGCAATCAGAATCCGGATTAAGCGCCCACGAACTAAGCAAAATAATAGCATTACCTTCTTATACGTTTTTATCTCATTTTAAGAATGATCCTAACATCCAAAGAGAAAAGCATAAGGGTGTTTATGTCTATTTTTCAAAAGATCCTGATGAGTTTTACAAGCAAAAGCGAAAGAGAAAAGGCATTATTCTATCGAAGGCTCTACTTGATCTGCCAACAGATGCTGAGGCTATCATCGTTCTCGTTGAGCTAATCAAACACCCTGCTGATAAAATAGATCAACTGTCCAGTCGTATTCGTAGAAAGGGGGTTCCGATTTCTACTCATAAAATAAACAACTTGCTTACTTATCATGGCATCTTAAAAAAAAACCCTGGGATTTGCCCCCATCAGAAGCCTGAAATATCATATTAATCATCTGTCCGAGAATATTTCAGCAAAAGCTTTGTTTCCCGATTCACCTATAGTAAAATTCCGGCACGACGTTTCTAAATGTTCATGTGGAGGCAATTTAAACGTTTTAAAAGCTCACCCCAAAAAAGCGGTCACTTTTGAAATTGGGGAGTTTATTGCTCATGAAACTGAGCTGTGTTGCGAAGATTGTAAGAAAATATACCGTTCTAAAGAGTTGCGTAAACTTGTTGCTCCTAAAAGTAAGTTTGGTTTTGACGTAATGGTTTTTGTTGGCAAATCACTTTTTCTTCGGTGTCGTGGCGAAAAGGAGATTCAACACAAACTCATTGAAAGAAACGTTCCGATTTCAATTCGAGAGATTGGATATCTTGGAAAAAAATTCATTATCTATTTAGCTCTGGCGCACAAAGAATGTCAGGGAAGAATTAAACAACTGATGGCTTTACGAGGGGGGTATATTTTACATTTAGATGGGACATGCGAAGGGAATAGTCCGCATTTAATGAGTGCATTAGATTCAATCTCAGATATTGTTATAGATAACGTGAAACTCCCTTCAGAGAATTCTGACCAAATCATTCCTTTTCTTAAACAAATTAAAAAGTTGTATGGCAATCCTATTGCGGCTGTGCATGATATGGGCAAAGGAATTTTAAAAGCGATTAAAGAGGTTTTTCCAGAAATAGCAGATTTTATTTGCCACTTCCATTTTTTGAAAGATATTGGCAACGACCTGTTTGGTTCTGAATATGCCATGCTTAGGAAAGCATTAACAAAGAGCCGTGTTCGTTCAAAGTTAAGAAAAAATCTGAAGACCTTAACAGAAGAAATCGATGCGGATATGAAATTGTCACAATGCCGTGATTTATATCTGCAACAACAACTGCAAGGAAAGGTTAGCAAGGATATTCCTGCAGCAGTTGCAGCATATACCTGGATACATTGGATTTTAGATTCGAGAAGAGAATTAAGTGGTTATGGATTTCCGTTTGATCGTGACCATTATGTATTTTACCAAAGATTGCAGACAGTAAAAAAGGCTCTCGAAATCTTGCCTGCCACGATAAAGAAAGAGAGTAGAATTTTTCAACTTAATGGTATTTTACTTTCGGTTTTAAATGATCAGTATCTTAAAAAAACTGTTACGATGTTGCAAGAAAAGGTAAGCATGTTTGACCAACTTCGCGAGGCAATGCAAATCGCATTGCCGGAAGGGAATAAAGGACTGAATGATGACGGTAATGATGTAGATATAAAGACAATAAAAGAAAAAGTGACGGATTTTCGTAATTCAAAGAAAGTAAAAAAAGCTGCTGAAACAAATGTCGGATACAAAAAAATGTTGAAGCAAATAGATAAATACTGGGATAAACTTTTTGCAGATCCAGTTACGGTAATCAATTCAGATGGAGAAAAAATAATTATTCAGCCACAAAGGACAAACAACATTTTGGAGCGATTGTTTAGAAGCATTAAAAGAGCGTTCAGGAAAAGAAGTGGGAATAAATCTCTTAACCGAACATTGAAGGCCTTACTTTCGAATACACCATTGGTGCAGAATCTGCAAAACCCAGAATATATGAAAGTTCTTCTAAATGGGCATAGCTCTCTTGAAGAACGTTTTGCTGAAATTGATGTAGAACTCGTCAGAGAAGAAGCAAAAAAGATAAATGATCAGCAAGAGAAAATACCAGCGTCAATGAAAAAAGTTTTACAAACTAAAAATCTTCCGGTAAAAATAGCTAAAATAACAAAAACGGTCTTTGCTTAACGGCAAAATCCAACCGAATTTTGCCGTCATAGCTTCCCTGCCTTTATTGTACAGCATAATGCCACTCTTCATAGCGGCCTTGGCCAGCGGTTTTGCCACCCCAACCAGAACAGGAAGAACTACAGGTGCAAGCACGGCTGCGCCAATCCCTATCGCGAGGCCGCTCAGGACCGGTCCCTTTACTGCATTGTCTAAAAGCCCCATTTCATACATTCCTTTCCCGCATTACCTGCCACCTGAACAAAAACTCCTGATTCCGAGGTATATCCCTTGCAATGACAGGAGAACCATAATTCAAAGGTGGGAGAAAAATACAAACCCCGTCCCACGTCCCCTTATAGGACAATTCGTATATCAAGTTACCTTCGGCAAAGCAAGCAGGTTTTTCATTACTTACCTACAAAATGTCATAAAGTTAAGCAACTTTTTAAGTAATTTGCAGACC
>JAYEIA010000045.1:0-3349 GCA_034659855.1 Bacteroidota bacterium | reverse complement strand
TTGCAAATGAAAGGAACCATTGTTATCTGTCATAGTTTAGTACTCGGCGCCACTGGACTCATCAGTCGCCGTGACGAATGCTCCGGGTAAAGTAGAGCCGTTACTCAAAAATACTTTACCGGACATGCTCGAGGTCGTAATTCCCTGTCCGAACAATGCATTGCCCGCAAACAAGAATGTCAATACAGTAAATAATAACTTTAATTTTTTCATATTATGAATCTTTTTAGTTTAAAATATGTCATCAAATTTAATACAAAAAGATAATTAAAGCAAATAATCAATATATCCGGATGTTATCATAAAAGAGCATAGCACATTTTAAAATATTGAATACCATACACTTAGAAACCAAGCAGTGCATATCAAAAAGGCAACACCATAAAAAATCATAAAAATATATATTTCCCTTTACCCTTAATACATGCAGAAATCTAATTGTCAAAACTTTAGGGAATCAATATATTATTTTGGCAACTTAAAATGGCTTCCTATTATTCCTTTCAACCGTAAAAAAATAACGACATCAAAAATAAATTGCACCCCACTCGACTTCTAACTTGTTGTAGCCGTTTGCTTTATTTATTTCGAAAGTAGGTATTCATCTTGTCAAATTCTGTCCTCCAATATTTATTTTCGGGATAGCTGTCCAACAACTTTCTGTAATAAAAAGCCGATTTGTAATAGACCTTTTCATCACGATGAAATATACGGCCGAGATAATATAAAGCGTATGCCGATATGAGAACATCATGACTCGAACTGCAAATTGTCAGAAGCTTTAACCCGTATTTCTTGTTCCCCTCGGGTAAGAACAAAAACACAAATCGCATTATAGGATAATCCTCCGCGGCCAACTCGGCATAAAAGTTATACAAGCCGGCTATGAATCGAAATTGATCGTTCGCTTTGTCTTTTTCCAGCACGTATTCAAGCGGTTGTTTTAATTGATATAAGTTGCTCACTACTGCTCTGTATCGCCCCTGTTGCATATCAGCATTGATTACAATACCGAAAGCGGCAATATAGTAAAAGACCTCTTTATCGCTGCGAGTTTTATCTTTGAGTTGACGAATGACTTGCCGAGCATAATACAAACTTTTGGTCTGATAGTTTTCGCGGCCCGCAGTCAAGTTATCGCTTTTATGAAGGTTTAAAACAGCCTGCATCAATAGTTGTTGTTCTTCGGAATATTGAGAACCTATGGTTGCAGATTTTTTTTCTGCGGCCTCAAAATTACATCGAAATAAAGCATCAAAAAACTCATTACAGCCCGGTTGAGCAAATGAATTCTTTGCCAATAAAAAGAAAAGAACAATGGTTATCGTACGGAAAGAGACTTGCATTAGATCGGATTTCAAGGTATGATATGAATGTAGTTTAAAAAGGGTAAAAGTTGAAAGCCTGCAAAGTTAACTATCTGATATTCAGTAAATTATGTGGAGTTACTGTATTTTAATAACTGTTTGAATATTAGACAAATAACACTTTTTACTTTAAAACTTTATACTTTTTACACTGAACTCATGATATGTTTTTTAACTCTATTTTCTTTAACATATTGTTATGTTTCTCAAAAGAAACAACAAATATTCATTGTAATATACTTATTTTCAGTACAATAAAATAAAATCTATTTTTCTGAAAGCAAACACCGAAATATGAACAATAAAAATACAAGTATAAATTCAGATTTTCGTTTTAAAAAATTATCTTTGACTGTAATCATTATTTTATTAACTATTTATTTATAAAAATTTAAAATACATGAAAAAGAAAAATGTAATTATTATTGGAGCAGCCGGAAGAGATTTCCACAACTTTAACACCTTTTACCGAGAAAACGAATCGGTAAATGTAGTTGCTTTTACTGCAGCACAAATTCCGGATATTGACGGAAGAAAATATCCTACAGAATTGGCCGGCGACCTTTATCCGGAAGGAATTCCCATATATGCCGAAGAAGAATTGACCAAACTTATTAAAGATCTCAAGGCAGACAGCTGTGTATTTTCATATAGTGATGTGAAGTACAGTAAAGTAATGGAAATGAGTGCGATTGTGAATGCTGCCGGCGCCAACTTTGAATTGTTGGGTACCGAAAGCACCATGATAAAAAGTAATAAACCTGTTATTTCGGTGGTGGCTACCCGTACCGGTTGCGGAAAAAGCCAAACATCACGTAAAGTTATTGAGCACCTCATGGAAAAGGGACTAAAGGTGGTGGCCATTCGACACCCTATGCCTTACGGAGATTTGGTTGCACAAAAGGTACAGCGCTATGCCAAGGTTGAAGATTTAAAAAAACACAAATGTACCATTGAGGAAATGGAAGAATATGAACCACATATTGTACGCGGTAATGTGATTTATGCCGGAGTTGATTATCAGGCGATTTTAGATGCTGCCGAAAATGATCCCGACGGTTGCGACGTCATTCTTTGGGACGGAGGAAATAACGATTTCTCATTCTACAAATCGGACTTTACAATTACTGTTGCCGACCCCCACCGACCGGGCAATGAATTGTCCTATTATCCGGGAGAAATTAACCTCAGAATTGCGGATTCAATTGTAATAAACAAAATGGATTCTGCTTCTCCGGAAGGCATTCAAACGGTAAGGGAAAGTATTGAAAAAGTAAATCCCAATGCGGTGGTTATAGACGGAGCTTCCCCCATTAGAGTGGACGACCCGGCAATTATAAAAGGGAAAAAAGTACTGGTTGTAGAAGACGGCCCAACACTTACTCACGGTGAAATGAAGCTGGGTGCAGGAACTGTTGCCGCACATAAATTCGGTGCCGGAGAAATTGTTGATCCCCGACCGTTTACCGTTGGAAAACTTTCGGAAACCTTTGAGTTATATCCCGGAATAGGAAAACTGCTTCCGGCTATGGGATACAGTGATCAGCAATTGAAAGACTTGGAAGAAACTATAAACAATACCGACTGCGAAAGCGTTGTTATTGGTACACCAATAGATCTGAATCGTATTATCAATATCAAAAAACCGAACACAAGAGTGCATTACGATTTGCAGGAAATTGGTTTCCCGAACCTGAAAGACCAACTGGAAGAGTTTACAAAAAAACATAATCTGTAAACGCTGTTGATTTTTCGAAACAGAAATAAGGTCGCATACTCTGTGGCCTTTTTCTTTGACAAAGACAGTACAATCACCATAACCCTCTGAGACGTATCTGTGTTCAGTTTGAAAAGTTATAAAGTTGAAAGTTTATAATAAATGTCTTATGCAAATGCTGTTTATACCCGTCTGACCGCTTTGAGCGGTCTGACGGATTTAAGATTACAGCATTTGCATAAGACATTTATTATAAACTTTCAAC
>JAYEIA010000044.1:0-3381 GCA_034659855.1 Bacteroidota bacterium | reverse complement strand
TATCGTAAATCATATTATTATTTTTAAATTTTTGCAAATGAATAGAGTTTTTACTTAAAGAGAAATAAATACATCATTTTTATAACTTGGGTTGCCTTTATTTGAACACTCTAATAACTTATAACTTTTGCATATTTCATGATGTAATTTATAGGTCGTTAAATTTCCAAAATCATGACTAAAAACTTTGGAGAATGTTATCGAACTGAGCGAGTCCCGTCCGATCGTTCCATGCAGCCTGACGGACAGTAAAATACATCCTGTAAATTGATAAAACAGCTTTTGTTATTAAATACCGTACAGACTCTTTTGAAGTTAAGTGGGTTTTTAAAGAAACTTAAGCTTTACTAAATGGACGTTGTGTCTGTTTTTTGTTAAAGAATAAAAGACTTTGCTGAGAAAAAGTAAAATAATTCATTTTTTTTGAAACCTTTTTAAAAATTGCACGTAGAATAATATTGAAAAAAGGAATAACACACACAAACAATTTGGTTTTAGGTTAATTTTGTTTTGTAAAAGAGAGGAGCTCTCGCTTCTCTCTTTTCTTTTACACGAATAATTTTAATGGTCATTTTTTAGCCCGGTAAGCGTGCCTGTTCTGAAAAGCAAATTATACGGAATACTTCCTCGAACGTTGGAATTTGCAACACTTTCCTTTGGTGATATTCATAAATAATATAGGCGTAGATTAAACAGCCCGGGTTTTTAGTCGCTTTTGCTTTGTGCCTTTTAAAAAGCCGGATTATTTTATCGACTGCCAAAATAAAGAGAGAGTAACTCCTGCCGGGGTGAAAACAAAAACCCTATTGAGCAGTTATTTAAGATTTTTATTTTAGTGAATAAGGTTATCATTCTATTTTCAATTTTTATTTTAATTTTATAGTAAATTAAAATATTAACTAATGAAATCAGCAACAATCAAAGACTTGGTAGAAACTCATGCCGAGGATATGTTGTCTTGGACGACCTATCGGGTATCAAATCCGGAAGAAGCTAAAGATATTGTATAAGACTGTTTTATTGCCGTTACCGAGAATTTTAAAAAATTTCAAAATAACAGCAAACTTAAAACATGGATGTATTCCATTTTAAATAATAAAATAGCCGATTATTATCGAAAGAAATATCGAGAGGCCGATAAGGTTGATTACACTTCTTTTGAAGCATTTTTTGACAGTAACGGAGAATGGAAAGTCGAAAAACGCCCGCAAGCGTGGGGAGCTGATGAGATTCAATTACTTGACGATTTGGAGTTTATCGAAATATTGAAATATTGCGTAGAGCATTTGCCCGATAAGTGGGAAGTGGCTGTTCAAATGAAGTATTACGGCAATATGAAGTCTGAATTTATTTGTAAGGAATTGGGAGTAAGTACGACTAATTTTTGGCAGATACTACACAGAGCAAGACTGAATTTAAGAGAATGTATTGAATCAAATTGGTTCAATGAAAATTAGACAGAGATGTGAATATTCTGATAAATTAAACGGGGTCAAGCTATGATTAATAAAATAATGAAATACTTTTTCTTGTCTTGCCTAAAGGCCACTGAATTAGTAGAAAAAAAATTGAATTTTAAGCTGAAATTTAAAGAGAAGTTACAGTTAATAATACATAAATCAATGTGTTCTGCATGCTCTGTATATGATGATCAAATACAATTAATAGATAAGGCACTTAAGAAAAAAGAAGTAAAGAAAATAGATGTTGAGGAATTTAAATCTGAATTGATCGAAAAAATTAATTAAACAGAATCAGTAAAATTAGGTTGATTAGTCGGATATTGTTTTAAAACAAACTAAGGTTTTTGATTTAATTAAGAAAATACAAAATTATAACCTTCTTATAGGTTTATTATCAAAATATTAGACCGATAATGTATGGGTTGTTTTAAATCAAATTGGCATCTTTCTTCCGGTTTATTAGTTTTGCATCGCTAATAGAAAAAAGATAATGGAAAAGTACGTCCCGGAAATCAAAAGATTTTTTGATTTAATTATAAAATATCTCGAATCTGCTGAGCGAGAAAATAAAAGAGTTGCTGATAATAATTCGCCTCAATCTCTGCGAGAAAAAATAAATTTCCCCGTAGAAAATTGGGGCTAAGTTTTAATGACCTCTTAGAATTAGCAAAACAATATCTTAACAATAGTGTTACTACAGGACATAAACAGTTTTTTAATCAATTCTACAGCAGTTTCAACATGCCGGCTTTTATCGGCGAGGTTATAACTGCCGTTACAAATACTTCGGCTTATACCTTTGAGGTCGCTCCTGTTGCCACTATTATTGAAAAAGAGATGATTAGAAAGATGTCTGAGTTGGCAGGCTATCCCGAAGGAGACGGCAGTTTTGTTACCGGAGGCAGCAATGCCAATCTTATTGCCTTGTTTTCTGCTCGTAACAGAGCTCTTCCGGATGCAAGAACCCAAGGGCTCTTCGGACACAAGAAATTAACGGCATTTATTTCCGATCAAGCACATTATTCTTTTGAGAACAATGCGAATGTAGTCGGAATTGGTTCAGATTCAATATATAAGGTGGTTTCGGATAAAGAGGGACGGATGATTCCCGAAGATTTAGAAAAGAAAATTTTACAATCAAGGCAAAAGGGGGAAAACCCTTTTTTTGTTGCCGCAACAGCCGGTACTACAATGTTGGGTGCCTTTGATCCCATAGAGGAAATTGTGGAAATTGGTTACAGGCATAATTTGTGGGTACATGCTGACGGGGCAGTGGGAGCTACCGCTCTGTTAAGTCCAAAGCACAAGCACCTGCTGAAAGGAATTGAGAAAACAGATTCCTTTTCATGGGATCCGCATAAGCTCATGAATATTCCGTTGATTTGTTCCGTAATCATTGTACGAGATAAAGACCGACTCTTTAAAAACCTGACAGATAAAAATGATTCTTACTTGTACCATGATACAGAAAACGGAAATTGTGATTTGGGTAAAAAATCTATACAATGCGGTAAAAGAATTGATAGTTTGAAATTATGGATGGCTTGGAAATACTATGGTGATGAAGGCTATGCTCAACGAACCGAAAAACTGTTTATGTTGGCAGACTATTTTAAGTCAAAAGTAATCGAAAATGAGGATATGGAATTATTATCAGTCCCCCGGTCGTTTACGGTTTGCTACAGATATAAAAATAGAGATGCCCGGAATACCAATACTTTTAATAACAAGATAAGAGAAAAGTTAAGAGCTGCGGGCAAATCTTTGGTTAATTACGGATATATCGGAAAAGATTTTTCATTCAGGTGGGCAATTTCTAATCCGGAAATAAGCAAAAAGGATATTGATATTTTCTTTGAAAATTCTGAAGAGATAGTTTCTACTCTAAAATCCAAATATATTAAATCATGAGTAAGAG
>JAYEIA010000043.1:0-3410 GCA_034659855.1 Bacteroidota bacterium | reverse complement strand
TACATTTATGAGTTTAGTTATTGTAGGAAGTGTTGCATTTGATGCCATTGAAACTCCATTCGGGAAAAGAGAAAAAATTATTGGAGGAGCAGGCAGTTACATTGCATTGTCGGCAACTTATTTTTCAAAAAAAACAAACCTCATATCTGTCGTAGGCGAAGATTTTGATGAGGATTACCTAAAAATGCTTACCGAGAAAAACATTGATATTTCGGGAATTGAAACCATTAAAGGACAAAAATCTTTTTTCTGGTCCGGGGTATATAATACGGACATGAATCAAAGAGAAACAATAACAACAGAGCTCAATGCTTTGGAATATTTTGATCCCAAAGTGCCTGAAAAATACCAAGATGCTGAATTTCTAATGCTGGGAAACCTTAGTCCCGATGTACAACTTAAAGTTTTGGAGCGACTGCACAAGCGCCCAAAATTCATAGCACTCGACACCATGAATTTCTGGATGAATAAGGCTTTAGACGATTTAATGAAAGTAATTGCTGAAATTGACACAATAATTATCAACGATGAAGAAGCAAGACAACTCTCCGGTGAATATTCTTTGGTAAAGGCAGCCCAAAAAATTCAGAAGATGGGACCGGATTATGTGATTATAAAAAAAGGAGAACACGGCGCCTTACTGTTCGGTGAGGGTGAAATTTTTTCAGCCCCTGCCCTGCCTCTGGCTCAAGTTTACGATCCCACGGGAGCAGGAGATTGTTTTGCCGGCGGCTTTATCGGTTATCTGACAAAAGCCGATACCATTTCTTTTGAAACCATGAAATGTGCTGTAATTGCCGGGTCTGTCATGGCCTCTTTTAATGTTCAAGAGTTCGGTACCGAAAAAATCCAACGCCTTTCTAAAGATGATATTCAAACTCGGATAAATCGTTTTTTCAAACTTTCAAACTTTAAAAAATTAAAGTTCTAAAATTCTCTTATTGAAAACAAACCCAAAAGCAATGCAGAAATGTGTTGCTTTTTTTTAGTGGTCGGTCAATCCGGACTTGTCAATATACCGAAATAGTTTAATAAATCTCTCCAACCTAATTAATTATTATTATATTGCCAAGAAGATCTGTACAGAAATAAAACCAAATCAAATATGCAAATGTGGACAACTATTTTGAAAAGGCTTTCGATACTTTTATTCGTTATAAATATATCAACGGTAAGTGCGCAAATTAATTCGAGTAAATTCTTAAAAAAAGTACAAGATGACTTTGAACACTATGACTCTACAATGGTCAGAGAATCGGTGTATTTGCATATCGGCAAAAACAGTTTCAGGCCGGGAGAAACGCTTTGGATTAAAGCCTATTTGACAAATTTCAGTAATCAACCGATATTCCTTAACCGTAATCTTTATGTGGATTTCATACGTCCTGACGGAGAAATTGTTCAACAAAAACTAATTTATATTGATAATAACGGAGAAGGTAACGGATATTTCAATTTGGCCGACAGTTTGACCGGAGGTTACTATTTTTTGCGAGCATATACCGCATCACAAAGGAACTTTAATCCCAACTATATTTTTTCTAAACCCATAGAAATTATTAATTCTGAGGTCCCGTTCTATTCGCCTGAATATGTAAAACTTCTCAGAAAACAAAAACGAAAGAGAAGACATGCCCGATTGAACACAAATTTTAACGGCTCGGTACTTTTGGCAAACACGAAAAACACCCTTCAAATTCAAACAACAAATTATAAAAGGTTTCCGGAACAAGCCGATATTACGATTCAGGATATTAGCAATAAGCGTGAACTTAAAATTAAAACAAACCCAAACGGGTATGCGTCGATTGAAATTGCCGCCGGTATAAAATCTCAATATCAAATAACCGCAGAAACAACTTCCGGAAAGATTAAAGTTACCACAGCAATTGCAAAAGCTCAGGGAATAAAAATTCAGTCCGTATCAGAAAACAAGAACAGCTTTTCGGTCAGCATACAGAATAAACTCCCGACAACCAAAGACAAACATGCACGCAGTTTTATACTTCTTTGCCGAATACCCGGAGCAACCCTGGCCTCAAAGATTTTTTATCAGGGAAATAAAACCTCATCAAATGTTGTGTTGCCAAAAACGAAGAACTGTAATGGGTTATTAAGCTTTTTATTGTTAGATGTCAACGGAAAAATAGTATCAAGCCACAGTTATTTCAAAGAAACAAGCCCTCAAAAACTTGAAGTAAAAAGCGTTTATAAAAACGACTCCGTTTTTGTGAGTATAGCCGACAAGAGGATTGACAGACTTTCGGCATTTGTAATTGCCGATGACCGGAAAACAACACATCAATTTCCACAAAAAATAGGGAATTACAGCTTGATGAACAACAGAACATCTCAGTTTTTGAATTTGCACAACGAAGGGTTCAATACAAAAAACTTTGCAGGAAATAAAGCCAATGTATGGCAAAGAATTTATAATTTCAAGGAAAAAGACAAGGAAGAAATAATCCCGCCTGAAAGCTCCATTTTCATCTCAGGAAGACTCATGCATTCACTACTAAACATCCCCGTCAAAAAGGAAAAAATTGAGCTGTCAATATTAAATAAACATTTTGATATTTATGAATCTCAAACAGATGATAAGGGATACTTTTGGTTCGGAAACCTAAACTATACAGACACTATTTTGATTCAAATTAATGCCAAAAACAGCCAAGGGAAAAAAGCATTTAATATAGAAGTTTACGAAGAAAGACCACTTAAATTTTCTCTGTATTTCCCAAATGTCAGTGCCAAAACATTAATTAAACAAGCCCGTAAAGGTCGCGGGGAATATAATAATACGCTACAATATACTGACAGCAGAAAAGCCAAAGAATCAACCGATAAAATACATTCACGGGCAGACCGGGTTTTAGATTTTAACAAAATTAATACCGACGCCTACCAAAGCACGCTCAAAGTGCTGGAAAGCTATGTTCACGGTCTGAGAGCTTCGGGAATGTCAAGCCTGCGAGGGCCTACCAGTTTAACTCAAAGCACGGAACCCCTGTATTTAATCAACGGTATTCCTGTGGGGAAATCTGCGGTGTATAATCTTCCGCCAAATGACGTGGATTATGTAGAAATTCTTAAAAGCGGAGCAAATACGGCAATCTACGGTTCAAGAGGCGGCAATGGAGTTGTTGCGGTTTATACCAAACAAGGGCATCATACAACACCCGGGGAATTAAATCTTTCAATTATGGGATATACCCAAATGATTCCTTTCAAACAATCAGGCATTAAATCTGAAACAAGTCAAGATATTATATTTTTCGCTCCTGAACTGACCAAAAACGAGGAGGGAATTTATCAGTTCTCATTTCCGACTCCCAAAACAAAAAAACAGCTGTTTATAGATTTTCAGGGGTTTTCAGACAAAAATAAAATTATTGATTACCGCATGAAAC
>JAYEIA010000042.1:0-3435 GCA_034659855.1 Bacteroidota bacterium | reverse complement strand
GACGAAGCGGGCGAAACTCTGGGCGTAGAGCTCATCCAGGATGCTGTCGGCGCCCATGGCGTTGGCGCAGGCCACGAACCAGGGCAAATAGACCGCCATAGATACCAGGGACAGGGGAGCCAGTTCGATAATGCGCCGCCACTCCCGCCGGCTTGCCTTTGCGTGCCGGTGCGTCTGAAAAAAAGTTCAAAGCCGTCTTTTTAGACATCGGCTTGGTTTCCTGCATCAACGGATTTCATGCCGACAGAAAAATTGATAAGCAAAATTTTACTTCCGGCTTTAACGGCAGCATGGCGAAACAATTTGTAGGGCAAGAGCTGAAAGCGCAAAGCGATAATTTGTTCTATTGGGCAAGAGACGCTCGCGGAAGCAGCGCCGAAGTAAATTATTTGCTTTCCCGACAAGACCGAATAATCCCGATAGAAGTTAAAAGCGGCAAATCGGGAAAGTTAAAAAGCCTGCATTTATTGCTTGAAAAGTATAAGGATATTGAAACGGCTTATGTTCTCACCAAAGATAAATACGGAGAAATTCCAAAGCAAAAGTTAAAATTTTTGCCTTTGGTACATGCCGGAAAATTGTTGTAAGTTGTTGGCAAAATTTGATGGTGGCATTAGTCTATTGCAAACATAACCATTACAACATAAGCAAAAACTTCTAAACCTTTCTCTTTTTGACAAAAATGCAAACTGTCAATTAAAGGGATTCAAAAAAATAAAATATAATTCTGCATCATTATTATATCCTTTTACTGCTTCAAAAAAAACATGAAATAGCCCGCTATTACAGACTTTTTTTGAATTGTAAAAGAAGAAAATAATTTAACATAATTGCACTTTATTTCTTTGAGTACTCTAAAATATCTCTATATCGTTTGCGTGTAAAAATATCAATCCAATATACTACTTGCATTGTAATAAAATATAGTTTTTCTTGATCTTTAATTTGGTATCCTGTTGACATGTATTCAATTTATAAAGTTATCACACATTTAAGCTTTGTCGCAAAGGCAGATAAAATCTACCAAAATTATTCGACGAAGATGCAATCTTCGCCGAGCTAAAGGAAAGCGAAGTTACAAACTTCGCTTAGCCGGGTATTTTTTTACCAATTTACAATATTTTTAAAATATTTCTCGTTAAAATTATAAAATTTGTATTTCGTGCTTTTATGCACTCACAAATTTTATAATTTTAACTACTATACGCAAAAAATATGCCTTGTTTAACACAAGGCATTTATTTTTTTCTGTTTTTTTTAGCTCACAAACTTATTCTAAACTAAAAGGGACGAACCACCCGAAACCCTACGTAGTAGTTACCGCTCGCAGGGTTTCCGTAGCTGATACGATTAGCAACACGACAGTGAGAAGCGTCGCCGTACCAACTGCCGCCACGAACAACCCGGTTCGAACCGGATGAAGCACCATTAGGATTTGTTTGTGAACGACTTTTGTAATCACCGAACCAATCACTGCACCATTCAGATACATTACCGCTCATGTCGTACAGTCCCAATTCATTGGGCTTTTTGCCGCCTACGGGTTTTGTTTCTTTATCATTATTTCCTTCGTATTCTGCCACTTCATTTATATTATTACTGCCGGCATATTTGTAGCCTCTGCTTTTGTTGCCACCACGTGCTGCATATTCCCACTCGGCTTCGGTGGGTAAGCGTCCGCCTACCCACTCGCAGTATGCTTTTGCTCCGTACCAGGTTACTTCCATTACAGGGCAATTTTTATCTTTTGCAGAACCACTGCCTTTAAAATAAAAACTTCCGTTGTGTCCTATTGCACAATCGCTGTCGTCCATATCAATATATTCTGTACTGCCGTAACTGCCGTTGCTTTTTACTCCTTTTTTGTTCAAAAATTTTATGTATTCGGTATGTGTTACTTCATATTTCCCAATATAAAAATCGGAAACTGTTACGCTGTGTACGGGCTTTTCATCGCTGTCGCCGTTGTTGCTGCCCATTTGGAAGCTGCCGCCTTTAACAAACACAAAACCTTCGGGAGCTTCGGAGTTTAAGGCAAGCGTGTAGTTTGTTTTACCGTTTTGTTTTATTTTTATTTTGTGTTCGGTCTCTTTGTATTTGGCTATGCCTGTAAGTTTTACGGTATGCTCGCCAAAGCTAAGGTCGTGTGTTTGCGGTGCTTTACCTTTGTAGCTGCCGTTTATGTAAACACTTGCTCCTTGTGGTTTGCTGTTAATTGTTACCGTAAGTCCGCTTTGCAGTGTAAGTTTTGTTTGGGCGGTTTGGCCTTCGCTTACGCTTACTTTTTTACTTTCGGGTGCGTAACCTGTTTTTCGGGCTTCTATGGTGTAGTTGCCTATGAGTAGGTCGGGTATTATCAGGGGGCTGATGCCTTTTTTTTCATTGCCTATGTATATGTCGGCTTCCGTGGGTGTAGTGGTTACGGCTATGTTGCCTTTGCGGGGCAACAGGGTGTATTTCAAATTTTCGTCTTGCCCGGCTTTTACGGTAATGTTATGTTTTTGGGTTTTGTATTTGTCTTTTTTTAGTTCTATAATATGCAAGCCTTCGTTTAGCCGGCTGCTGTGTGTGCCTGTGCTTTTGTAGCTGCCGTCTATGTATATTTTGGCATCGGCAAGGGTAGCGGTTATTTTTACATTGGCAAAGGTGGGTTGCATGGCAAGGCTTACGGTTTGGTTTTGCCCGGCTGTAACAATAAATGTTTTTTTAGCGGGTTTGTACATTGTTTTGGTTATGCGCAGGCTGTACCTGCCGCTTTCAAGCTCCTGAAAAGTGTGGGGCGTGGTATAGCCGGTGGCTTTATTATCCAATTCTATATTTGCTCCGCTTTCGGGCGTACTTGTTACGGTGATGCCGGCAAAATCGACTTGTAAATTTACATCAAGCGTTTCGGTAGTGCCTTCGGCAAGGGTAATGTTTTTGATACTCGGTTGGTATTTGTACAGGCTTAATTTTATGGTGTAGCTGCCGGGATCCATAAAATCAAACTCGGTGGGCGTTCTTTTGCCGGTGGGTTCATTATTTAGACGAATATCGGCTCCGCTCGGGCGAGAGCTAATGGTAATTTTACCAAATTTGGGTTTGAGTTTGGCATCAATCTTTGGTGTGCTGCCTTGCTTTACGCGTATCATGCCTTCGTCAAAATAATATTTGTCTTTTGAAATGCGGTAGGCGTAGCTGCCTTCGGTAACCAATGCCTCGTAGGGTGTGGTTCCTTTTAGTTCGCCGTTCAGGTAAACATCAGCGCCGGAAGGTTCGGAGTATATTTTTACAAAGTCGCTTTTGGTGGTTTCTTCCTGCGGGTTGGTGCCTTTGCGTGTGAGGGTCATTTTGTAGGTTTTGAGCTCTTCAATGGGCAGTTCAATAACATAATCCAAAGGCATAAAACCGTCTTTGCGTATGCTTATTTGCCGCTCGCCGGGTGAAACATACAGG
>JAYEIA010000041.1:0-3464 GCA_034659855.1 Bacteroidota bacterium | reverse complement strand
ACATCCGCAGGTTTTGCACCGCCTCAATGAAGTTTATGAAGCTTATTTTGAATATTACACAAACCATCCGAACAAACAGGCTAAGCTTTTGAGTCGCCTACTTTCGGTTGCCAACGGAAGAAAAGCTTATGCCGGAATGCTTATGGGCTTAAATGATGAGTACTTGATGAAAAAGAAATACGATTTTGAGAATAAATTAAAAGCCAAAGTAAAAGCCGACCCCGAATTATCAAAAACATACGGAAGTATATGGGAAGAAATTGACCGGGTAATTGACAAGCTCTCCAAAGTGCAAAATAAAATATTACACCTCGGCTTATCGCATTACCACGGATCCTCCTATTTTAAAACGGCACAATTACTTGCCCGCCTCTCCTACTCTAAATCTATGGGCATGACTAAAGCTGATGAATACTTTGCTGAAGCAGAGGAAGAAGAATTGCAGAAATTACTCACCATTGCTCACGAAGGTTTTCTCCGAAAAGTAAAGGGCGAATCCTACAAATACTTAAGCTCACTATACGGAAACAAACAGGGCAAAGAGGCACTGGACTTTTTTTTAAAAAACACACAAGTTGACGATAAAGCATTTGTAATATCATTGGCAGAAAAAGGCTCAAAAGCAATAAAGAACTCCAAAGATCCGGTGATACAGTATGCACTAAACGAATATGCGATATCCTCAAAATTGGATAAAGAAAAAAAGGCACTGGAAAATACATTGGCTGTACTGAATCAAAAACTTGGTCTGCTGATATATAAAGTGTACAGCGACAAAATACCACCGGATGCTACCGCCTCGCTGCGAATTTCACACGGAAAAATCAAAGGCTATGAATATAACGGAACACTTGCTCCCGCAAAAACAACTTACTACGGCTTGTGGGATCGCTACCATTCATTTGGAGAAAAGCCCTACCCTTGGGACTTGCACGACCGTTGGAAAGAAGTCCCCGAAGGCTTGGATCTGAGTATTGATATTGGGTTTGCCTCGACCAATGATATTGTGGGCGGAAACTCAGGAAGTTCAGTTATCAACAAAAAAGGAGAAGTTGTAGGACTCATCCACGACGGAAACTTAGAAAGCCTCTCCGGAAGCTATGCCTTTTTAAGAGAAGATAACAGAGCCGTTGCCACGGATTCTCACGGGCTTTTTGAAGCACTGAAATACGTTTATAAAACAGAACGACTGATGGTTGAGTTAAAAAACGGGAAAATTAAATAAGGCTGCAACCCCTTAAAACAAAAAAAGCCCCGAATTTGCATGATGCAAATTCGGAGCTTTACAGTTAGCTCCAACAGCTATATACAATTAATTTTATTCTTCTGAGATGATAAAATTTTCGGTATATTTTTTAGTATTACCTAATTTATCGTTAGCTGTAATTTTCAAGCTGTATTCACCCTCTTTGTCAATAAGGTGTCTGTTTTGAAATGCTTGAGCACTGGTATAGCGTGCATTTCTACTTCCGTTTACAGAATAATAAATACGGCTTGTCCCGCTCCATTTATCGGTTGCAGCGATATACACTTTTGTGTATTTAGGATATACATTAAGTGTTTTCCCGTCTTTGGTCTCTTTACGAATAGAATTAATACTAAAATTAACATATATTTCAGGGGCAGTATTATCCACAAGACATTCACTTTCTTTTACGTCCTCAACATTATTCACATTATCGGTTGTTTTGAAGTAAATCGTATGAAAACCATCATTTGATATTTTAAACTTCCCCTCATATTTATTAAAACTTGATTTATCATCAACAGAATATTCAGTTATTTTTGTTCCGGAATAACTGTCCTTACTGTATAATTCCACATCGGTTTCGGAATTGATAAACAGTGTATCTCTGTTAAAAAACTTTGGTGTTGAATAACTTATCCATGAAATAGGCTTCTTGTTATCATAATACACCACTTTTGAATGAATATATGACACATTATCAACATCATCTTCCGCTTTATAATACACTTTTTGAATTCCTGCATCTTCGTTAAGAAGAAACGGTTGAGAATAGGTATTGTCCGTTTTTGAGCTTATACCATAAGTAATTTCTTTTACTCCTGATTTGTCTTCTGCAGTCAATTTAATTTTAGAACGCTCGGATACATATAAGTACTTTCCTTTGTATTGGTCTCCGACAACTTCTGCAGAAACTTCAGGGTCAGTTTTATCATATTCAAGATCTAAGTTGAATTCATCGCTTTTTGAATTTTTATCTTTATTACTGTTATTTACATTATCAACGGAGTAAACCAGTATTTTATGTGCTCCGTCAGATTTGAAGTAACTTGCAGGAATTGGATATGAATACAACCGCTTGACTCCGTCAATTTCATAGTACTGTGCTTTTACACCGGACAATTCATCAGTACTTTTAAGAACAACTTTTGCTTTTGGTCCGTATATATTACCTTTACCGGGCCCCTCAACGGAATATTCCATTTCCGGAGCAGAAATATCAACTACAAAATTTTTGCTGTGAGAACCTTCAATATTTCCCACCTTATCAGAAGAGTAATATTTTAATGCTGTATTGCCTTCTTTATCCATTGCAACGGTTGAAGTATATTCAGTATATGCTGCTCCGTTCACAGACAATAAGGTTTGTTTGACCCCCGATACAGCATCGGAACTTTTGAGTTTTAACTTTAAATCCTTACCGTAATATAGAGTTCCGGATTTAATATATTTTGGAGCTCCCGTCAAATATAATTTTGTAGAAGGAGAGACCCCATCATTGTACAATTCAAATGTAATTTCTTCTTTGGGGTACTTATATTTTTTAGTTTCAGGATCTATTGCCCAAGGAGAATTCAAAGTATTTCGTCCTTCTGTATCCAGATACATCGGATTTGAATACTTCGCACTTTTTTCACTATAAAGTCTGTATTTTTTCGATCCCTCATCCGGCGAAACAGACACCCAAATATATAAGGGTAAATTTTTATTAATAAAAAACTTTTTATTCGTATCGGTATAGCAAATTGGTTCCTCCTCATTTACAGTTTGAGAGTTTGCGATACTCGCAATTAAAATCAGTAATGATAAAAATGTTAATTTTGCTTTCATAATGTAATGCAGTATTAAATTTATATAAAAATTGAATTATTCTGTTTCTGAAAAGTCAACACGATACTTTCTTAAATATCCCTGTTAGTTGTTCTCTACTATAAGTTCTTTCAATAAATTATCATCATCCCGGTTATTCTAAGCTTACGAGATAAATTTAAAAATGTTTCATTTTTTTGTTATTTTTTAATCAGCAGGAAGTGAAATTTCTTTTTAAAATCATTCTACTACCAAGTAATTATAGGCACTGACATGAGGTTAGAATATTTATAAAAAACATAATTAGATAGATACCAATCTATTGAAAAACAGGACAAAAAAGTATACAGAAATAAAAATTCGACTGAGAACTCTACAAATATCTTATCAATACTAAATTTATATAATT
>JAYEIA010000040.1:0-3505 GCA_034659855.1 Bacteroidota bacterium | reverse complement strand
CCCAATTCTATAAAAAAAGAACGTTTGATTATGCCAAAGCCGCCGACGGAATGCGTCAGATATTACTGGGGCTGTTCAAGAAAATTGTGATTGCTGATAATGCCGCCACTTTCGCCAATGAAATTTTTAATAATTACGGAGATTATTCCGGTAGCACATTATTATTAGGCGGAGTTTTCTTTGCGTTTCAAATCTACGGCGATTTTTCAGGTTATTCTGATATTGCCATCGGGACGGCTCGATTATTCGGATTTAATTTAATGCAAAACTTTGCCTATCCGTATTTTTCAAGAGATATTGCCGAATTTTGGCGGCGGTGGCACATTTCGTTATCCACCTGGTTTAGAGATTATCTGTACATACCATTAGGCGGAAGCCGTGGCTCAACCTTAAAAAAAGTAAGAAACACATTTGCAATTTTTATCGTCAGCGGATTTTGGCACGGAGCCAATTGGACGTTTATTGTTTGGGGTGCATTAAATGCCATCTATTTTCTGCCCTTATTGTTGCTGAAAAGAAACCGTAAAAATACAGACTTAGTGGCTCAAGGCCAATGGCTGGCCTCTCCGAAAGAATTTCTGCAAATGGGAATAACGTTCTTTTTAACCGTCATCGCCTGGATATTCTTCAGATCTCAAACCGTAGTTGATGCGTTTAAATATATCAGTGAAATATTTTCGTCTTCACTTTTTTCGTTGCCCGAAATTAAAGCACAAAATGTTTCAGCTGTCGGCTATTTTATACTTTTATTCTTATTTCTAATTGTAGAATGGTTGCAGCGCGATAAGCAACACGCCTTTATGTTTGATAATTTACCGATCGGCAGAGTTTTAAGAGCAGCCTTTTATTACACAATTATAGGAGCCATTGTGTGGTTTGCAGGAAGTCCTCAAGAATTTATTTATTTTCAATTCTAATGAATTATGAAGAAATTTCTAATTAACCTTATATTATATCTACTTCCTTTGGTTGTTGTTTTAGTCTCCGGTGATATAATTATAACTTCGGGCTTGCAAAAAACGAATCATGATACTTTTAAGAGTTGGAATGATATATATAACGGTAAAATAAAATCAAATGTAATTATTAATGGCAGTTCAAGAGCAATGGTTCAGGTTTCAACTGAAATTTTGGATTCAGTTTTGAATGTTAATTCATACAACTTGGGAACCAACTCCCTATTTTTTAACTTACAATATGCAAAGTATAATGAATTCGAGCGATATAATATGCCTCCCGACATTGTTATACAAACCTTGGATATGTTTACTTTACAGACCAGAAGTAGTTTGCCCGAACCTTTGCAATTTCTTCCGTATTTTTTTAAAATAAAACTGCGGCGAACAATTATGGAATATAAAGAAGGTTTCAACTTGAGCGAATATTATATCCCAAGTTTGAGATATATAAATAATACCGATATAGCAGAAATTGGATTGAAGGAAATCTTTAATCTGAAATCCTATCAATCAAAAAAAATAAAAGGATATCAGCCGACAAAACGAAAATGGGACGGGAGTTTTGAAAAATTTAAAAAGAAATACCCCAAGGGCATTCGAAGACCGTTGGATGACACCACCATTCAGCTATTTGATAAATTTCTTTCAAAATGCAAAACAGACAGCATGACGGTTTTTTTGGTTTATACGCCTGAATTTACTGAAGGACATGCGATGACAAAAAACAGAGATGAAATAATCAAAACATACCGGAATTTTTCTGAAAAGTATGATTTTCCGTTTTTTGATTATTCACAAAATTTTATCTCTCAGGATAAAAGTCTCTTTTATAATTCACAACATTTGAAAGCAAAAGGAGCAGCAATATTTTCAAAAGTTTTAGCTGAAGATATTAAAAAATGGTTAGCTGAGAACAGTGAAAACCTTATATCAAAAAATAAAATCTTAACAGAGAAAAAATAATTGTAATGGCAAGAATATTGGTAACCTGTGTAGGTTCAGGAGTCGGACAATCCGTAATAGATTCATTAAATTTGCAAAGAGAGCATTATATTTTGGGTTGCGATATGAACCGAAATGTTTATGCGTACAATTATTGTGATGAATTTTCCATAGTGCCCGGCATATACTCTGACGGGTATGTTGAATTTTTGGCCGATTTAGCTGCTCAAAAAAATATTGATATAATTATACCGGGGCATGACCATGAATTGGAATTGTTTGGAGCTCAGAGAGAATTATTTCATAAAAAAGGGGTAGCCGTTTTGGTCTCCGAACCGGATTTGATAAAAATAAGCCGAGATAAATACAAATGGTATAAATACTTCTCAGAAAAAGGGTGCAATATTGTTCCGACTCGTCGAGTCAAAGATTTTAAAACGGCACCTGATAATAGCTTTTTTCCTGCCATTGCTAAGCCCTCCGGTGGATCTGCTTCGCAAGGGATTTCTATTCTCAGTAATTTCAATGACTTGAAAAAAGTAAACGATGAAGATATTATTCAGCCGTATTTATTTCCCGAAAAAGGCGATGATAACTATAAAGCCATAAAAAGAGTTGTCGATAAAAAGAAATTTGTACAGAGGTCAGAAATATCAATCCAATTGATATTCTCTAAAGAATCTGAATTTGAAGGTATTTTTATTTCTAAAAACAGCTTAAAAAGTGGAGTACCGGTAACTGTAGAACCAATACGACCTGAGGAGTTTGAGCAGTTGGACGAAATAATGAAATTTGTGCCTATTTGTATGGATAAAAAAGTAAAAGGACCGGTAAATATACAAGGCAGAATAACCGAAAAAGGGCTGGTGTTCTTTGAAATGAATATGCGGTTTACCGGAATTACAGGTAACAGAGCTCAAATAGGATTTAATGAAGTTGAGTTTCTGGTTAATAATTTTTTGGATAGGGAAAGTATTCTGACACAATATTCAATAAACAAAACCGGTGCCAGACAGGTTGCTTGCACTACAGTTCCTTTAGAACCAAAATACCATAAATTATCTGTTGTCGTTTTATCAACAGAGTCTGTGGTTGTTCAAAATTTTTTACAATCAGCGAGTAATACAGCAACCATAGAGGAAATTAATGTAATTGTTGACGACCGTAATTATGCCACAGTAAATCAAACAATCAAGTCCGAAAAAGTTAATATATTGAAAGCTTCCGACCGGTCGGTAATGCCTGTTTATTCGAGAGCTGATGTATTGCTGTCTTTCGAACCGGAAGAAATTTCTGAAAATTACGGACTGTTTTTGTTCAAGCAAATTAAGCGAATTAATAAAGCAATTATTCCCAAAGTCTATAATATTTCCGCTTCTTTATCACAAGAAAATAATGGATTTTTGTATAATATGATTAATGAAAATTGGAAAACCGTAAGTTATTATAATCCGGCGGTGAAATATAAAATGATAAGAAAAACCACCGATTTGTCAAATTTATTTGGCTAAAAATTCAGAATTATAATCAGCCTTTTAAGTATCTACAACATTATACCATTAAACCATTAACCCATTGAACCATTATACCATTAACCCATTGAA
>JAYEIA010000039.1:0-3518 GCA_034659855.1 Bacteroidota bacterium | reverse complement strand
CACCTGACAGGAATTTGTATCCGGATAGATCCTGTGTGGTGAAAACACCACACAGGTGCAGATATAAAATGTAATGTGGCAGGGTAAATTGTCTGTAACCGCATTTATATAAGTCGTTTATTATAAATAGCTAATATCCATAGCATCGACAAGCTGTAATTTTCAGTTATACATTTAAATTTTCAAATGGGGAACGCACCGTTTATTATTATTTTGTCCATACTCTTTTCTGCATTTTTCTCGGGAATGGAGATTGCATTTGTTTCGGCAAACCGGCTCAAAGTTGAACTGCACAAAAAGAGGGGCGGCTTTATATCTCGAGTAGTAAATATATTTACACAAAATTCGTCTCAGTATATCGCAACTATGCTTGTGGGCAATAACATTGCTTTGGTCGTGTACGGCATTTTTTTTGCAAAACTCTTGGAAGCTCCTCTGCAAACTTATATTTCAAATTCTGTATATATTGTTTTGCTCATTCAAACATTAATTTCAACGGCAATCATTCTGTTAACGGCTGAATTTTTGCCTAAAATGATTTTCAGAAGAAATGCCAATCTTTTTCTGAATAATTTGTCCATTCCGGTTTTCGTATTTTATGTACTGTTTTATCCTATTGCCGCCTTTACCGTTTTTTTATCAGAAGCATTAATCAGCAAAGTATTTCGTATCAAGAAAGCAGAAAATGCAACAAACAATGTTTTCGGCAAAGTTGATCTTACCGACCTTCTGTATGATGATTCTGACGGTTCGAAGATGAACGAAAGAGATGAAGATAACGAAATAAAAATATTCAGAAACGCCTTAGATTTTTCCGAAATAACTATGAGGGAATGTCTGAAACCCCGAAATGAATTAATTGCCGTAGAAGTAAATTCCGACTTAGATGATGTCAAACAAAAACTTATTAATACCGGTTTCTCAAAAATTCTGATTTACGAAGACATCATTGATAATATTGTTGGCTATATCCACCTCATGGACATTATTAAACAAAAAGAAACCATTTCAGATGCCATTGAAGATATCAATATTTTTCCGGAAACGATGTATGCCAACGAAGCCTTGCAAAAACTAATACAAAACAAAAAAAGTATAGCACTTGTCGTTGATGAATTTGGCGGAACATCGGGTATCGTTACCATTGAAGATATTCTTGAAGAGATATTCGGAGAAATTGAAGACGAACATGATAAACCGGAACTTACCGAAAAACAAATTTCGGAAACAGAATATATCTTCTCGGGCAGACTGGAGATTGACTATTTAAATTCAAAGTATAATTTCTCATTGCCTGAGTCGGAAGAATTTGAAACTATTGCGGGATACCTTTTGAATTTAAGCGAAAAAATTCTGTCAAAAAATGAAGTTATTGAAAGTGAACCCTATAAGTTTATAATTCTCAAAACCGATTACCCGAAAATAATTACTGTCAAACTAATCATAGAAGAGAAATAAGATGAGTGAGCCTATTAAACATGAGTGCGGTATTGTATTGCTTCGATTATTGAAGAGCCCGGAATATTACAAAAAAAAATATAAGACTTCGAACTATGGCTTGTCCAAGCTGTACTTACTTATGGAAAAACAACACAATCGCGGGCAAGACGGAGCCGGTGTGGTCAGTATGGACATCAATGCAAAACCCGGTGAAAAATATATTTTCAGAGAACGCTCCAACGGGAATTCGCCGATAAAAGAGGTCTTTGATAATATTGAACAACGCACCATCAATAATAAAAACCAAGAATCTCATTTCGCCGGAGAACTTATGATGGGACACCTGCGATACGGTACTTTTGGAAACAACGGTATAGAATCGGTGCATCCGGTAATGCGACAAAACAATTGGAGAAGTCGAAACCTTGTTTTGGCCGGCAATTTCAATATGACAAATGTTGACGAATTATTCACCAATCTTACCAACTACGGACAGCATCCGGCAGACTACAACGATACAGTAACAGTTCTCGAAAACATTGGCCATTTCTTAGATGAAGAAAACCAAGGCCTTTTTGAGCTTTTCAAAAAAAGAGGCCTTTCAAAAAAAGAAATCAGCCCGTTGATCGAAAAAAACATGGATCTGGTGAATATTCTAAGGTCCTCCAGCAGGTATTGGGATGGCGGGTATGTTATCAGCGGAATTATTGGCCACGGAGATTCTTTTGCATTAAGAGACCCCAACGGAATACGGCCGGCCTACTATTATGCCAATGATGAGGTTGCCGTTGTTACCTCCGAACGTCCGGTTATACAAACCGTGTTCAATGTTAAATTTGAAGAGATAAAGGAAATTAAACCGGGGCATGCTCTCATTATAGGGAAAAATGGCGATGTAAACTGTCATGAAATAAAAGCAGCCGGCAAAAAAACATCTTGCTCTTTTGAACGCATTTATTTTTCGCGGGGTACTGATAAACAGATTTATCGTGAACGTAAAAAACTCGGAGAATTGGTCATACCCGAAATTCTCGAAGCGATAAATCATGATATCAAAAACACTGTTTTTTCATTTATTCCGAATACGGCCGAAACATCTTTCTTAGGTATGATAAAGGCTGCCGAAGATTATCTGAATAAAGCTAAAAAAGAGGCGATTCTGGCGCTCGATAAAAAACCCACAAATGAGCAGCTTGATAAAATACTGTCTTTGCGGGCAAGAGTAGAAAAAATTGCCGTTAAAGATGCCAAGCTGCGTACTTTTATTACTCAAGACTCTGACAGAGACGACCTTGTGGGGCATGTCTATGATGTTAGTTACGGAGCAGTTCAAGACCATAAAGACAATTTAGTGGTTATTGACGACTCCATTGTAAGAGGCACAACTCTAAAGCAAAGCATCATAAAAATACTGGACAGACTAAACCCCAAAAGTATTATTATAGTCTCCTCATCGCCCCAAATCAGATACCCGGACTGCTATGGAATTGATATGGCTAATCTTCAAGACTTTATCGCCTTCAGAGCTGCAACAGCTCTGTTAAAAGACCATAAAAAGGAAGACGTGATTAAAGAGGTTTATAGCAAAAGCAAAGCCCAAGAAAATTATCCCAAAGAAAAAATCAAGAACTATATAAAGGAGATTTACAAACCATTTACGGCGATTCAAATTTCCGAAAAAATTGCGGAGCTTATCAGTTCAAAGCATATAAAAGCTCCGGTGACTGTCATATATCAAAGCATTGAAAATTTGCATAAGTCATCGCCCAATCATACCGGCGATTGGTATTTTACCGGCAACTACCCTACTCCGGGCGGAAATAAGGTGGTCAATAAAGCTTTTATAAACTACTATGAGGGGAAAACAGGACGAGCCTATTAATGCTAATCGGTCGGCATTTTTTATGAAAATTTAAAGTGCAGACTTCGTCTGTTTTAATATAAAAAAATGGACATTGTGTATAATTGCAAATGCCTGAATGCCTGACAAAACAAATTTTGAAACAAATTCACATCTATCGCTGTCTTCATCATTGTCAGGCATTTAGGTCTTTTACAAATAATACCTGTGTCCAATT
>JAYEIA010000038.1:0-16553 GCA_034659855.1 Bacteroidota bacterium | reverse complement strand
AATAAATACCCGCCTTACCAATGTCTGTTCTTTTTCAGAAAATCTCCGCCGGTGCGAGCTTGCAGCTCGTACCATTTTCGCAAGTTAAAAAATACATCAAATATAAATTTTTGCATAAATAGAATTATATTTTAAATTTTAACAATAAAGAAGTTATTAATGAGCAGAAAATATAAATTTATAGTGAGGTAAGGTATGAGCTACAAGCTCGCACCGGCGGAGGAGTTTAAACCGGGTAAACGCTTCCATGTCCCAAAAATGGACGACGGAAGGAATATCCTGAATTCAGTTTAAAAAGTTATAAAGTTGAACGTTTTTAAAGTTAAAGTGCTAAAAATAAGCGTTTTAAGTTAATTGCAAAATAATCTGTAAAGCCCTGATAATTAAGCACACAACTTATTTTGCTAAAATAGAACATACTTTTTAGATCGGACTCATATCCTAAATAAAAAAATAATTCCGTCAACACCGTACTTAAATACAGCCTAACGAATAAAATACTTAAATTTGCAAAAAAAGAACCCCGTAATGAAATTAAAAGTATCGCAACCAAAATTGGAGAAGCTTAATGAGAAGTATGAAATAAAAATTTTCGGCTTTCGCCAAACGGAAGAAGAGCACCCGGTTGCCGACTCGAAAATATCAGCCGGTTTTCCGGCATACGCCGAAAATTTTAAAACCGATCCCATATCGATAGACCAATTTTTGATTAAAAAATCAGAAAGTTCATTCATTATTCAAGTTACCGGAGAAAGTATGCTCGATGCCGGTATTTTTCCCAATGCCTACATCGTAGTAGATACCTCTGTTGAACCCAAGAACAATTCAATCGTGGTGGTTAGGGTTGAAGATGAGTTTCTTGTCAAACGACTATGTACCCACGAGAAATTTGCTGTTCTGAAAGCTGAAAATATCAATGAAAATTATCCCGACATCAGGATTGACGAATCTGTTGATTTTGAAATATGGGGAACCGTTACCGGCACATTTCAAAAACTATAACATGCCCAAACGTCAAACCCACTATATGATAATTGACTGCAACAGTTTTTATGCTTCGGTTGAAAAAATTTTCAGGCCGGAGTTGAGAAACAGCCCGGTAGTGGTACTGTCCAATAACGACGGAATAATTGTGGCTCTGTCTCAAGAAGCAAAAGATGTTGGGTTGAAGCGAGGAGATGCGATATTTAAAGTAAGCTCTGTTGTAAACAAGCACAAAGTGGCTGTGTTCTCTTCAAACTATGTATTGTATTACGAAATATCCAAACGCATTGAAGCCGTTGTGAACAGATATTATGTAAAAACCGAAAAATACTCCATTGATGAGCTTTTCGTGGAATACACTACCGACCAAAGCCCCGAAAAAATTAAGGAACAAGCACGCCGATTACGCCATAATATTCTGAAAGAAGTAAAGGTTACTGTATCTGTTGGCATTGCCTCCACAAAAACCTTGGCCAAGGTTATGAACCGTTATGCAAAAAAAGATAAACGATATAAAGGGGTGGCTATGCTGAAAAGCAAAGCTCAATTGCAGCGGGCACTCCAAAATTTTGATGTCTCCGATGTATGGGGCGTCGGAAGAAAACATAGCAAAAGCCTGAACAACCTGGGGATAAAAAATGCTTGGGATTTTTCTCAAATGAATGCTAATTGGGTAAAAAAGAACTATACAATTACCGGCTTGCGAACGGTGAATGAACTCCGAGGAATTCCGAATATATCGATGGAGTATGCTCGTGCCGACAAAAAAAACATTATGTGTTCACGTTCATTCGGGCAACCCATAAGTACCTTGCCGGAAATGAAAGCCGCCATAGCCGATTATGTTCAGGAAACTGCCGAAAAATTGCGCAATCAGGGTTCGGTATGTAAAAGCTTATCGGTTTTCCTGCTCACTGACCCTTTCAAGAAAAGGAACAAACAATATCGCAATTCCATTCATCTTGAAATGCCGTATGCCGCCAATGATAATTTAAGCCTGCAAAATATTGCATTTCTCGGTTTAGAAAGAATCTTCAGAGCCGGCTATATTTATAAAAAAGCCGGCGTGGCAGTATTTGACTTAATCTCGGAAGAAAACATTCAATATACCCTTTGGGATAATACCGAGAAAATTTTTGATTTTTACCAATTGTTTAAAAAAGTGGATATAATCAACACAAGTATCGGAACGCTGAAATTTGCCGTTCAAAACAAAAAAGGCCGACACCGTATGCGACAAAACAAAAAATCGCCGGAATACACCACAAAAATTTCCGATGTCCCGAAAATTGACATGGATAAAAAAATTGACATTACTGATTAAGCACTCTATTCTTTTAGCTTCAATTGTACAGCCGTCATTCCTCCGATATAATCTGTCGGCATATATTAATATTGTTATCTCTTCGGTATTATTATTGTTGTTTAATTATTTGTATTCTTTTTTATTATATTGCAACTCATTTCGTACTCGACAAAACAAATATTAATGCAAAAGACAATACTTCTTTTTTATATACTGCTTATAGCTATTACTTCAACCGGGTTTGCTCAAAACAACAAGGTAGACAGTATTCTAAATCTTGCTGAAACATCCCAAGTAGATACCTCAAAAGTAAATTATTACCAAAGAGCTGCTCAAATGCTTGCTCCGACTGACCAAGACAAAGCGGTTAAGTATGCCCTTAAAGCCGTTAAGCTCGGCAAAGAAGTTAAGCACTACGCAAGAGTTGCTGATGCTTATACAGCTATCGGAATTGCTAAATTCTACCAAGGCGATTTGGACGGAGCCATACAAAACTTTGACAACAGTATGAATACCCACAAAAGTATTGACGACCAAGCCGGGGTAGCACAAGACTATTTAAACAAAGGAATTATATACAAAGCAACCCAACAGTTTAATAAAGCTCACGACAGCTATACCAAAGCATTGCACGTTTATCAAAAACAAAATGACCACAAAAATTCGGCATTAGCCTTTTTAAATATAGGAAACTTATATACAAAACAAGGAAATTATCCGGCGGCTCTTAATAATTTATTCAGCAGTTTGAAAATTTTTGAACAAACCAACAATAAAGAAAAACAAGCCATAGTACATTCCTCTTTGGGCTCAATATACGGCACACAAAAGGAGCACGAAAGAGCTATAGAAAGTTTCAAAAAAGCAATGACTCTCTATAAAGAAACAGAAAATATTTCAGGCCAAGCAGAATCGTTTAATAATATCGGCCTCAGCTATACCGAAACCGGAAGGTATCATGAAGCTATTGAACAGTTTACGAGAGCTGTGGATTTGTTTACCCAAGTTGGGTTCAAAAGTAGAATTGCCTTATCGTTTTATAACATTGGTGATGCGCACAATAAAGTAAACCATTTTGATACCGCCTATTCATATTTCCAAAAAGCATTGAAAATAAACAAAGAAACCGGAGATAAAGCAGGTTTGGCCTATTGTTACAGCGGTATGGGAGAAAATTTCTACCACCAAGATAAATATAAGATGACCGTTGTTTTTTTAGAAAAAGCGAACGAATTATCAAGCGATGCCGATATTGAAACCCAAAGGGAGGTGGCCGAAGGATTAAGCAAAGTTTACGAAAAAATCGAGGATTTTGAAAAAGCTTACAAAAATCATGTAAGATTTAAAAAACTAAACGACAGTATATTCAGTACCAACAACGAAAAACATTTAACTCGCCTCGAAATGCAATATTCTTTTGACAAAGAAAAACGCATTAATGAGTTGGAACATCAAAAAGAAATTGAACACCAACAAATATTTACATGGGGAGCCGGAATTGCAACAGTATTCATGCTTTTTATAGCGGTCATATTTATTTGGGGATATCGTACAAAAAAGAAAGCTAACACTCTACTGAAAGGACAAAAAATACAGATTGAATTTAAGAACTCTGAACTCAATCAGCAAAAAGAGGAGCTTGAGGCTACCACGGAAGAATTGGAAAAACAGAGAGATTTAGCTCTGACAAGAGAAAAAGAAATAACTTCCAGTATTGTATATGCCAAAAGAATTCAACAAGCCGTATTGCCAAGTGAACAACAAAGACTTGAATATATCCCCAAGCATTTTGTTTACTTCAAACCCAGAAATATTGTCAGCGGAGATTTTTTCTGGATGAGAAAAATCAGAAATAAATTAGTTGTCATTGCTGCCGACTCAACAGGGCACGGTGTTCCGGGAGCATTTATGAGTATGTTAGGGGTTTCATTGCTTAATGAAATTATTCCTAAACAAGACCGGCTCCAACCTCACCTTATACTTGCTGAGTTGAGAAGTAAAATTATTCAGTCTCTGCACCAAGAGAGCAAAGGCAGTAAAACCAAAGACGGCATGGATATGGCTATTGCGGTAATTGACGAGAGCAAACAATCAATTGACTTTGCCGGAGCCTATAATCCGCTTTATCATCTGACCGGCGAACCGACAAATCCTGAGCTTAATATTGTAAAAGCTGTACGAACGCCTGTTGGGGTTCATATTGCAAAACCAAAGGACTTTACATCCAATAAAATAAGCTACAAAAAAGGAGATCGAATTTATATATTTTCTGACGGTTACATGGATCAATTTGGAGGAAAAAAAGACAGAAAGCTAAAAACACAAGGGTTCAAAAGTTTAATTAAGGAAATACAGCCACTCTCTATTGATAAGCAAAAACAAGCTCTCGACAATTTTTACAGCAAATGGAAAGGAGACAGAGACCAAATTGATGACCTTTTAATTATTGGGCTTGAGCTGTCGTAGCCGAGTTTCGGTTTTCCGGTTTCTATCATCGTAAGTTGAATGGCTATACTTTAAATGGTTTAATTATTTAATGATATAATGATACAATACCTTGCTATTCAACAAATATACTCTTTGTAAAAGTAAAATTATTAACCGTTTAAAGTATAATCAATGAGCTCAGATACTGTGTAAAGTTTTAAAGTTAAAAGTATTATTTGTCTAATATTCAAGCAATTATTAAAAGATAGTAATTCTACATAATTTATTGAATATCAAACAATTAACTTTACAAACTTTCAACGTTTAACCTTTTTAAACTACACTCATCAATTAAATTAAGCTGTTGTTGATAAAGACGGCTTTTATAAATTAATCCCATGAAATACTAGTATCAACACAAATTGATTATGAAAAAATAATCTTTTGTAGATTGAGTATGATGTTTGCAAACAAGCCTCGAAAATCGGGTTTGTTTTTAACAGCAACGGTTTCGACTACGCTCAACCTCCAAAAGTTTTAATAATATATCTTTCATTATTAAATTGCAACGATACCGGCTATCGGAATACCAATAATTTTTGTCGGAGCAATCTCACCTGTCTGCACAGGGTTCTAAAATCCTGTAAAACACAAGCTAAGCTTTTTTACTTTGATATATCGCCAAGGATAAAGGTTACTATAGCAGTATAAGTCCCGGTCTGATCAGTAGCTTCATACTCCCAATCTATGCGGTCAAATCCGTCGGAAATAACAATATTGGTACTTCGCTTGACAGAAGTGCCTGAAACTCCCAAGTCTTGAGCCGGAAGTTCAATGGTATTATCTTCATACACAATGGCATAAGCCTCAACCCCTGTTGAATGAAAATTACTGATGAGAATTTGATTCTCATTGTCCGGATCGAGGGTAATTGTAACTTCAAAAGGCATAGTGCTATCACCATCGTTTAACTCACAATACCAATCCCCTGCTATCTCTTCTCTTATGTCTTCTGACGGAGGTCTTGCCGGCTCATTGTCGCAAGAGACTAAAAATAAAGTTAGGGCTGCAACTAAAATTAGCATTGAGTTTTTCATATCTTTTGTTTTTATATTTATTCCTTGTTAAAATTTCTGTTGAGATGTTCGCTTAATCAAAATTCCATAAAAAGTGTAAAATTGCCGGCTGTAATTCAGCGATTGGTACTCCCGAAACAATCAACTCATAAAATTCTGTAAATACATTTTACAAAACGTCTGTTTTACTCTAAATATTATGATTCTCTACTTCGAACTTCATTTTATCATTGAACTCTATGTTACAGTAAATACGGCCCATAAAAGATATGCCGCATAGAGTAACAAGAAAAATATTCCCAATCGTGTTCTGACTTTCCATCGAGTAACAAGAAAGGCTATAAAAACAATGAAGACAGAACCCAGCAAAAACTCCACGCTATGCATTAAGCCGGAGACTTCGAGGAAAAGAGTGCCGCCCGACAATAAAATAATGATTAAAAACGGCAAGCCTAAACCAATCAGTATGTCAAAAATATTTGACCCTACAGCATTACTCACAGCCATACCGCCTCTTCCTTGCTTTGATACAATTATGGAAGATAACAGGTCGGGAACCGAAGTACCGGCCGCCAAGATGGTAACGCCGATTACTGCCTCCGAAATATCCAATATCTCAGCAATTTGTACGGCACTTTCGACCAATACCCAGCTCAGTCCGGCAATTATTAAAATTGAAATTCCGAAAATAAGAAAATAGTACTTTTTCGGCGGAAACAATTTGTCAATTACGAAGTCAACCGGCCGTTGCATGGTTGTTATCAAATAAAAATTTGACGGACTGTCCTCCTCTCGGACTGTTATTTCTTCGTTGGGATCCACATAATCGGTCATTCTTCTCCAATACACCACTACAAGGACATAAATTATATACACTCCGATAAACAGAGCCGCATCAAAAAGTTCAACTTGTCCGTCGTGAAATACCCATAGCAATAACAATATGGAAACGGCATAAAAACTTAAGTCTCTGACAATGGGTTGCCATGCCAAAACGGATTTTCGAACAATAGCAACAGCTCCGGTTATAGCCAAAATATTAAACAGCGCCGACCCCACGATGTTTCCGATACCGATAGCCTCGTGATGCCCCCCGGGATGCAATACTGAGAACAAGGCGACAAATAACTCGGGAGCACTTGACCCCACGGCCATGAGCGTAGCACCTGCCGCATCTGACGACATGCTAAATCGTGTAGCTATTTTATCAAGGGCCTCTATAAAATAATCGTCGACAATTTTTGCCAACAAATAAAATGTCAGCAATAAAATTAATATGTAACCTAATATTACCATTTCAATGTATTTTCTGCTTAGAACCCGCAAAATTACTTGAAAAATTTGTGTGGGCAAATATTTTTATCACAGTAATAATGTGCTAACAATCAGCCAATTAAACTCTGAATCACTCGTCAAAAATAATTTCATTTTTTAATTCTACCCCGTGATAGGGGCAATATTTCCAATCGCCTTTGTATTTTTCATTATCAACCGGGCAATATTTTGGCGGCAAAAACACCCCTACAGGCAGCCTGTAGGAATAATCTTTTTTAAAGTATTTTAAGTAAAAACGCCCGGCACTTTTCGGGTTTAATTTCGATGACTTTTCAGAACTGCGTTCAAAAGCCACAAAATTGATATTATTACCGTACTCTCCAAGAATTTTGGCAAAAACCGGTTTAAAATTAGCGAATAATAAACCTACCGATTGATCCAATGAATCATTCTCTACCGGAAAATATCTGTTTCCCAAGGCATCAGTTAATATTATATTTTGCTTTATCTCCGGCAATTTCTTGTACTTGATATTCCCGATTGCTCCGGCCTCGCCACGCATAACGGCAAATATATTGTATTGGCTGATGGCTCCCATTACTCCCTCAGAATTAATTTCTCCGGCTTTAAGTTTTAATACGCGTTCCCAGTATATATCAGGCATCCAGAGAATAAAACTCATAGCAAAATCATTGCTGTCGATTATAGTAAGCTCACGAGTAATTTCATTAATATTATAATCGTCAATACTTTGAGCTGAGGTATGATATGCTCGTCCCAAAACTGCCAAAAGCATGATGATGCCAAATTTAAGTAATCTGTTCATTTTCATTAATTTTTAAGATACCCCCGCCCCTTTCGAGAAAGGAAAATATATATTGAACCCGGAAATTGTATGCCGGGACGTCTAACCTCCGGACAAAAATTTATGGAAAAATGTTCAAAGTGCTTCTTAAATAATTTTCGTTTAATCAATTTTTACTCCGATAACTACAACGTCATCCACTTGCATACCACTCCCTTTCCAGTTGTCATAGACTTCTGCCAGTTTATCCTTTTGTTTTTCCATGGGTAAATCCGAAATCGAAGCCAAGGTCTCTCGAAAGCGCTTGCCCATAAATTTTTTATCTCTCGGCCCGCCGAACTGATCCGGAAATCCGTCGGAAAACATATACGCATGATCGCCGGAGCGATAGTTTAATTCTGTGTTTTTAAAGGGCTCCATACTGTCGTAAATTGCAACAGGCATTCGTTCGGCCTTATAAGGCACAGCTTCTTTATTGCGAACGATAACCAAAGGATTAAAAGCCCCGGCAAACTGTATGGTTTTATTTTTCTCATCAATGGTAATTAAGGCCATATCCATACCATCTTTAGACTCGTGTTTATCGCCTCTTTGGTGTAGTGCCGATATAATATTAGAACGCAACCGGTTAAGAATTTCAGCAGCATCGGTAATCTTTTTTTCATTCACTATTTTATTCAAAAAACTGATGCCCAGCATACTCATAAATGCTCCGGGGACACCATGTCCGGTACAATCGGCTGCCGTAATCACAATTTTTCCGTTTTGTTTTCCGGCCCAGAAAAAATCACCGCTTACAATATCTCTCGGTCTGAAAAAAATAAAATATTCCGGAAATGCCCCCGTAATTTCTTCCATTCCCGACAGAGCCGCTTGCTGAATTCGCTCGGCATACCTGATACTGTCAGTAATCTCTTCATGCTGCTTTACAATTTTATCGTTTTGAAGTTGAATTTCATCATTTTGTGCAGTAATTTCTTCATTTTGCTGTCTTATTTCGAACGTTCGTATTTTTACGGTCTCCTCCAGCTCTTTATTTCGCCTTTTTATATTTCTTACCCGAATACTGTAGACAGCAAATACAGCGAGCAATATTACCACACCGGATAGTATTTTAAACCACAAAGTTTGCCAAAAAGCCGGGCGGATATATATGTCAATTGATGTCCCTATCTCATTCCAAATTTCATCATTATTTGAGCCCTTCACCTTAAAGGTGTAATTTCCGGGTTCCAAGTTGGTATAGGATGCAAACCGTCTTACCCCCACATAGTTCCATTCTTGGTCATAGGGTTCGAGTTTGAAAGCATAACGATTTTCGGTCGGAAAAATAAAATCGAGTGCTACAAATGTAAAGGAAATATCATTTTCAAAATGTTCCAATCGAATTATTTTTTTTTCAGATATGGCAGAATCGGTCTTTAGCGATTTGTTTGAAATTTTAAACTCCGTAATTACAACCGGTGGTTTATAGGGGTTATCCTTGACTTTTTTAGGATAAAAGGCATTGAAACCGTCTATTCCGCCAAAGAACATTTCTCCGTCGTCTGCTTTACAATAGGATCCGGCCAAAAACTCATTGTTTTGCAGACCGTCTCCCATATTAAAATTTTTAATTTTGAAATTACTCTTATTAATGCGGGCAATTCCTCGATTTGTACTCACCCAAATAAATTCTCCTTCTTCCAAAATTCCCAGAATAACATTATTCGGCAAATCAGAATTATCGGTAGTCAGGTGTTCAAACTTGCCGTTATCTACATCAAATCTATTGAGACCGCCTTTTGTCCCTATCCACAAATAGCCCTCAGAGTCTTCATGTATAGAATATATTCGGTTGTTAATAAGAGAGTTTCGGTTGTTCTCTTCATGCATAAACCGAAGAAATTTTCGTTCTTCCGGATATATTCTGTTCAGTCCGCTGAATGTTCCAATCCAAATAAAATCTCTGCTGTCTTGAAAAATTACGGTAGCCAAATCATTACTGAGCGATCTTCGATCTTCCCCCTTATATCTGTAATGCATAAAGGTTTCATCTTCGGGATTAAACAAATTCAAGCCGCCGCCATAGGTCGTTACCCAGAGTTTTCCGTCTTTATCTTCTATTATATCCCAAACCTTATCCGAGGCTATACTCTTGGGATTGTTTTTACTGTGCCGATAAACTTTGAAATTTCCGGTTTTACGATTCAGCAGGTTTAGGCCGCCCCCGTATGTTCCTACCCAGAAGTCTCCGGATTTGGTTTCACAAATAGCCCGCACATGGTTATGTGAGAGTGATTTGGGGTCGCCTGCTCGGTGTTTGAAATGCTTAAATCGGTTATTCTTTTTTTCCCACTTATTCAATCCGCCCTCAACTGTACCAACCCACACATTGTTCTCTCGATCTGTATATATCGACCGTACCTGAGAAGCCGACAGGCTATTCTCATCGTAGGGGTTATGCCTGAACACTGTTAAATCCTCGGCTGCACGATTCCACTTATTCACCCCGCCCAGCGATGTTCCCACCCAAAGGATATTGGTATTATCTCTGTACAAAGAGATGACGGTATTTATCGACAAGCTATTCCTATACAATGGATTATGAGTGTATCTAAACACTTCACCGGTTTCCCGAATGTATTTAATTAAACCGTAATTTTGGGTTGCAATCCAAAAACTTGAATCAATATCTTGCAAAACGGAGCTTACTGCGGGGGGATTAATCCCCAACCGGTTTACTAACTTTGGTGTCAAGTTTTCTATTTCAAGAGTCTTCGGGTTAATGACGGCTATTCCGTTTTCGGCAGAAATCCATACTTTTCCGCGGTTGTCTTGAATTATATCTGTGATGTGTTCGCCGGGCAAACCGTCTTGGAGGTATAATTTTTTTGAAGTATTCTCCGCCGGGTTAAAAATAGTAAGCCCGTTCTCTGTTCCTACCCAAATATCATTCCCCAACTCAAGCAATGCGGTAATTGTATCGCTTGTAAAGAGGTTGAGGTCGCAAAGAGAAAATTCTTCGGTTTGGGGGTTCATTATATTTAGTCCACGGTGGGTTCCGACCCACAACAAGTCGTTATCTCCTGCTATTGCCGTAATTCGATTGTTGCTGATACTGTTTTTATTGCTGCTTGAATATTGATAGGTTGTAAAATTATCTTCAATTCTGTTGTATTTGCACAAGCCTTTGGCAGCAGTTCCTACCCAAAATACCGGATTATCGGTATTGGGTGTTTCGTAGAGCACTTGCGTGATATTGTCTGAAAGGGCATTTTTACGAGTCGGACTGTTCCAATAGACCTTTACGGAATACCCGTCGTACTTATTGAGGCCGTCCAATGTGCTAAACCACATAAACCCCCGACTGTCTCGCAATATATCTATAATTGTAGATTGAGACAAGCCTTGTTCTACGGACAACTTTTCGAACTTGATTCGAGGTTTTTGAGAAACACCTGTAACGTACAGTCCCAACAAAATAATAATTACAGCTACTATTTTTTTCATCGTGTTACATTAGTAATGATACAATTATTTAATGATATAATGGTATAATGGTACAATTATTTAATGATATAATGGTACAATTATTTAATAGTATAATGGTGCAATAATTCAACGGGTTATCAGTAATATAACAATATTAAAATACGAAAATTTACGTATTACTACTTATATGAGATATTCACTATATCATTTATATTCAAACCTTTGGATGAATTTTTACGTACAAATAACACACAATCACTCCCCGATAATTTTTACTAAGACCCGCTTTTTACGTTTTCCGTCAAACTCGCCGTAAAAAATTTGTTCCCAAGGACCAAAATCCAACTGCCCTCCGGTAATTGCTACTACCGATTCGCGTCCCATGACAGTACGTTTGAGGTGAGCATCGGCATTGTCTTCATAGGTATTATGATTGTATTGAGAATGCGGTTTTTCGGGGGCCAACTTTTCCAGCCATGTTTCATAATCTTGATGCAGTCCCGATTCATCATCATTAATAAAGACGGATGCCGTTATGTGCATGGCATTCACCAATACAAAGCCTTCCGAAATACCACTTTCGGCAATTACTGCTTGTACATCAGGTGTTATATTAATTAACTGCCGCCGAGTATCTGTATTAAACCACAATTCTTTTCTGAATGACTTCATAGTTTATATTTTTTATTGATTTGACATTACCGGGCTATCTCTAAATATAGTTCATCTCCGGATATTCTCCAACAGGTCGAATCACAGTTTGTATAAGAATGTCTCTTGGTTTCGGTTCCGTCGATACAGGCGATTGTATCCTGACCTCTGACATATACGGCTTTGGCACTGAATTTTTTATCCAGCCTGACTTCTTTCACAATCGGGCTTGAGTCGAATAAGCTGTCCGGAAAATCCACAATCAACTCTCCCTCCTCAATATCTCCCGTATAAAGTTTTAATTCAATAAGTTCCAAATCGCTTTCTGTTGAAACATGTAGTTTAAGAAAAGCAGAATAAGGCTCAAAGGTATCACAATCGGAGTAGTCGGGGTTTTCACATTCATCAGACTCAGAAAGTAACATATCTATACAAGCTGTACTCATTAGGAGCAGCATGCTCAAAATTGATACGTTTACAAAGCTTATGATTTTCATTTTATCCTAATTTTAGATCATTTTTCCGGCTCCGAATTCGAACAAATGCTGTTGAAGTCAGAAGTTTTAAAAATCTCGTTTATCCTTTATTACAAGTCCTCCGGTTTGTTCTACCCAAATTTCAAGAGTACTTCCTTTTCTTATTCGCTTATGTACCGCATTGCCCTGTGTACTACGCACTCCGGCTTTTCGAGCGGCTTCATCGTCTTGCAAATAGGTTGCAAATTCTTTAATATGCTCATTATATAATTCCGGAGAAATTCCAAAAACCTCTGTCTTATTGCGTTTATACACCAAAGGGACGCCGTTTTTATCTTTCAATTCCAGGAGTTGGCCCTTACCCTGCGGGATTTTGTTGCTGAATATGCGGTAAGGCAATACCAAATTCACTTTCCGGTTATCGGTTATTTGGCTGTAATCAAAATTCATCACTATGGCATCAAAATAAATATCGTTTCCTTTAATGCTCAAAGCTTGCGTATTGTCTGAAAATTCGCCGAGAGAGCTGTCAAAAAATCGTATTTCCATACTTGTGCTGTCTTTGGTATAGCTATAATCTAAAATCTCTATCTCGGCTACTTTGTAGCGTTGGTCAAGCTGTTTGAGAACTGTTTTTAATTCCGAAATTTTTTGTTGATTTTTGACATAATCATCCACGGCGGTAATTCCGGACGAAATAGCAACGATAAATAATAATATCAGAAAAGATATGATTAATATCGGAATATTTGAGATAATTTTTGAGAGGCTTTTTGAAAAAGATTTCCCCACAAGGTAGATTTTTTCGGCAATGGATATTCTCCCTGTACTAAAGCTTGCAGCGGCTTTGTAGGCCAATCTTCTCATTTTTACAGATTCCCAGGCCGGAATAATCATATAGGCAGCAAAACCCAAAATCAACAACCAAAATCCGGTTTTTGAGGTAAACAAGAAAAGAATAAAATTTTTAACCGGCTCCAGAAACCAATTAATATTATTCAGCAGTTCCAATGCATTATTCATAACAATCAAATTAAATTAAGATAAATCAATGCCAAATATATGAAGCATTGCAAGTATCTTGTAAATTTGAATAATTTAGATCAGATAAACAAATAATAAGCAGGAATTTTATAAAACTACTCCAATATCGATACTTAAAAAGGGGTTATCGCATTGAGCTTATCTGTCTTTATGATTTCCAGAAATTTACAGTAAACAAAACGACTACAGTATAGATTTCCAATCGCCCAATAATCATAAGAGCAGACAGCAGTATCTTTCCTAATTCGGGAATATGAGCAAAATTACTTGCCGGCCCTACAGTTCCTATTCCCGGTCCGATTCCTGCCATACAAGTTGCAACAGAACTACCGGCTGTTTTTCCGTCGAGCCCCAAAGCTACCATAAGAAAAGTCCCTACTAAAAATGTAATAAAATAAAGGACAATAAACGATAGTGTGGAATTGTTGGTTTTATCATCCAGGGGTTCATTATTAAAACGTACAGGAATAACAGCACGAGGATGGAGTAACTTATGAAACATGGTTTTTATATTTTTAAAAAAGATCAGATGCCTTGCCATTTTTATACCTCCGCTTGTTGAGCCGGTACTTCCTCCGAGAAACATCGCAAAGAAAATGATCATCCATGCATATTCAGGCCAAACGAGGTAATCGGATGTTGCATATCCTGTACAGGTTACAATTGATATAACTTGAAAAAATGACTCCCGAAATGACAATTCAAATGGCTTGTTCATTTGAAAAAATAATATGCCTGTAATTATTCCCCCTATAATGAGTATTGTTAATATGTAAAATTTGAATTCTTCATTTTTTTTAATACCGGAAAAATTTCTTCTAATTAAATAATAATGAATGATAAAATTAGTCCCTGATAATAACATAAACACCATAATTACGTATTGAATGTATGATGAGTAATCTGCAATACTTGTATTTTTGGGAGAAAAACCACCGGTCGCCACTGTACCAAAGGCATGGCAAACGCTTTCAAAAAGAGACATTTTTCCAAGAAGCAACAGAGCCGTTTCAACGACAGTCAGGCCAACATAAATCATTAATATGCGGGTACCAACCTGCCTGATTTTGGGTTTAATTTTGTCTTCAAAAGAAGATTCTAAGGTAAACAGATGGTAACCACCGATTTTTAATGACGGTAATATAATAATCACTATCACAATTATACCAATTCCGCCAATCCAGTGGGTTAAGCTTCTCCAAAAAAGGATTGACTTTGGTAAAGATTCTATGTCAGTCAAAATTGAGGATCCGGTGGTTGTAAAACCGGAAACAGATTCGAAAAGTGCATCAGTAAAGGAGGGTATTGCACCCGAAAAGATATAAGGCAAAGTTCCCGATAGCCCTAACAAAACCCATGAAATTGTTACTGTAAAATAGGCGTCGTTTTGATCTATCTCTTCTTCTTTATCGACATTTTTCGACAGCAGAAATAAAATTAAAGCTGAAGTAAATGTTATTAAAACAGAAAAAATAAACGGATAATAATTTTCGGAATAAAACAAGGCGATTCCAATGCAAATAAATATAGACAGACTAAGGATAAACAAGTTAAGACTTACTACCCGTGCTATTAATTTAAAATTTAAAATCTTTTTCATTTTGTACTGTCTGTTTTTTGTTTATTACCTAAATTGAGTGATTATGAACAAAGAGAAGTGTCAATATTTTGAGAACAAAAGTGTTACAAAAAAATTGAGTGCACCCAATAGGTCCATAATGATTTTTTGTAATATCTTTTGTCTCAACGGCGAAGCCCTCATAAACACCTTATTGAATTATTTCAAAATTAGTGAATAAAAGATTGCTGCTTATCGAAGTTCATAATCACTCATTTTAGCTATTAGTGATAACGTATTTAAATCTCTGCTGTTTCCCCCCCTTCTATGCTGTTTATTTTAGTCGATATCTCTTAACAAAAACATTCTTAATATTTTCACGTCTCTTTGCAGATAAGTGCTTTTTAATATGCGTTTTAAAATGTTTATATTTTTTTACTGAAATATTCCCTCCCATTAGATATTGTGTTAAAATCCAAATCTCAGGTTTAGCTGAATATTTTCGTATCAAAAGTAAATAATTATCAGAAAATCTCAAAACGAATTCCCGGCAAAGAGGTGTTGATCAATAATTGGTGGCTGTTTAGGAATGGATAGGGTATAACTCATAGCGGGTAACTTTGGTATGAACTAATGCCACTTTTGATAAAACTATTATTATATTCGTAATATCAACACTTCGTTAAATTACGAATTATTAATTACGAACGGCGAAGCCCTCACCGTAGGTAATTACAAACTAAGCACGTATTAGTCAATACTTTAACTCGCTTACGACTTGCGTTATAAAATGCTGAATATCAGGTAATTATAAAAATTTAACGAACTATTGTAATATCAAAAATGGAAAAAAATTTATTAATAGCCAAAAGGAAAAAAGCTTATTTTCTTTTTCATAAAGAAAAAGGGAAATAAGCATAAAGCTGAAAAACAATTAAATTACTTATAATCAGCGACTAAACTTTGACGTTAGTTGGAATTTTATTTCCGTTTCTTAATAACGCTCAAGAGTAATATTTTGTATACAGAACTTATAAACTTTTTAATATTCTGCAAGCCTCGAAGCCGGTTACAGCAAACACAGGAAGTACAAATAATTTAGGAACGAATACGAAATAAATTATGGCAGCGTAGGCGAAGTTATTCTGTTTCCGTTCCTTAACACATTATCAGCTCAGTAAATGCAGAATCTTTATTTTTCATGAACATGCTTGCACCTCAGTGCAGCTAATTATTCAGGATAAACACAAAAACCGTTATTTTACAGTTACTTCAAAAAGTTTCGGCCAACGCTTCCCCGTTAAAAATATACGGTTATTTTCTTTATCGTAGGCTATGCCGTTGAGTACATCAGTCGTTGAATTATAATCGTTCATGGGCAGTAAGCGTCTGAAATTAATGTAAGCTTCCACTTTTCCGGAATGCGGATCAATAATAGCAATTTTTTCGTGCCGATAGATGTTTGCCCAAATTTTAC
>JAYEIA010000037.1:0-3555 GCA_034659855.1 Bacteroidota bacterium | reverse complement strand
TCCCAATGCCGTACCTATACCGAGCAGTGCAACACCGATAGTGGCAATCGTTGACCAAGAGCTGCCTGTGGACAGAGAAACTAATGCACTGATAATTACGGCCGCAAAAAGAAATATTGAAGGATGTAAAATATCCAGCCCATAGTAGATTAGGGTAGGGATCACTCCGCTCAGAAGCCAGGTTCCCGAGAGTGAGCCTATCAAAAGTAAAATAAGCATTGCCGGCATGGCCTTTCCGATAGTATTGACTATCTGCTCTCTTATTTTTTTCCAATTCATTCCCAAAATGATCGAAATTAAAGCCCCCACGGCAGAGGCCAATAATAAGGCAATTTGATTGGAGCCGGCGAGTGTATCCTCCCAAAATAAAACATTCAGGCTGAGCAACACAATAAGGAAAACTATGGGGGTAAAAGACAGCAATAGGCTTGGTGACTTTGGTGTGTTTTTTGCTTGAGTGGTTTTCATGAAATGAGGAGAGTATGGGTTTTGAACAAATCTAAGAATTATAGTTTTCAACACAAATCTATTTTTTTAAAAATAGTTTTCAAAACTTCTTAAACAGCCTATTCATAGATATTTATAAGTTTTTTTGATATGAAAATCGTCAATTCAAATTTTCAAATAGTACAAGGTTTCCAACAGAATGTAAAGTAATGAGAATAAGACATTGCAGATTTCGGCACAGTATATGCATACATAGTTATGACAGCAAATAACAATATAAAATGAAGAAGAAAATATTAATAGCAGAAGATTTTGAACCGGCCAGAAAAATAATGGGCGACATCTTACATGCACTGGGCTACGATTACGAAACGGCTGAGAATGGATTTGATGTAATATTTGCTTTGAAAAAATCAAATTTTGATGCTATATTACTCGATTTGCAGATGCCTTTATTGGACGGTTTTGAAACCATTGAGCATATTCGCAGAAATACAGGATATCCCACAAATACAATTCCCGTGGTTGCAATGACCGGTAAAGATTATGCTTCAGAACTCAATCAAACGTACAAGGATGAAGGTTTTGACAGTGTGATTGAAAAGCCGTTTTCTTTAGATTCTTTAGACGAATTGTTGAAGAATGTGTTAGAAAATTCAACAATAAAGCAGAAAAAGAAATCCTAATAGTTGTGAATCGAATGTAAAAGCCGCCTGTGAGGGCGGCTTTTTTAGTATTTTAAGATGTAAACAGCCGAAAGTTAAAGTGGTCTGCTAAGAAAAATATCTCTGAACTCGCTTATTATCATTGCGGTAGCACCCCATATGTCTGTAGAGTTGTAGCTGTAAAACGGAACGGCATAAGTGGATTTATTGAACACTAAATTTTTTGTAATCGGCTTAATTTCCATCAGTGCCTTGAACGGAATAATATGTAATCGCTTGACCTCATTTTTACTGATTTTAAAGGTCGGTATGGTTTCCGTATAGGCAACTATCGGATAAACAATATAATTACTGACCGGTATATACAAAGGTGATAAAGTTCCCAGATATTCCAATTTATTTCTGTTGATTCCTATTTCTTCTTCGGCCTCTCGAAAAGCCGTTACGATGTTGTCGGTATCAAAATGTTCCTTTTTACCGCCCGGGAGAGCAATTTGTCCGGCATGCTTGCCCTCATCAGCTCGCTCAATAAACGGGATAACGATTTCACTCTCGTCCTGATATAAAAGAATGAGCACCGAACTTTTTTGGGCATCAGAGGGTTCTGCTCTGTAACTTTTGTCCATTCGATTGAGCGGAGCCATCTTTTTTTGAGCTTTTAATCCCGGCATTCCGTGTTTTTCGGCAGAATGAAGAATTTTTTTTATTTCCGCAGGACTAATATTCATTTGACTGACTTAGTTAAATTTAATTGTTTTTGACGGACTGATTTTGCTGATTACCAAAGTAGGTAAAAACAGAGCGAGTATTGTTATCAGTGCAGTTCCGAGGTTAAGCATAAGTATATGGGTTAAATTAAGGCTTACCGGAACGGTATCCACATAATAAATCGCCGGGTCTAAGGGGATCAGTTCTGCATATTTTTGTAAGGCTAACAGGCCTATCCCGATAAGGTTGCCCCAAATCATGGCACGCAATATGAGTTGAGCACCGTTAAAAATAAAGATTTTTTTAATCTGAAAATTAGAGGCTCCCATGGCCTTCAAAATTCCAATCATATTTGTTCGCTCCAAAATTATTATCAACAGGCCCGATATCATATTGAAAACCGCAACGATAATCATTAGAATGAGAATAATTTCGGCATTTTTGTCGGTCAATGATAACCACCGAATGAGCATAGGGTTATTCTCTTTGAAATTATTAATTTTAAACATCGACTCCTCTTCGGTGATTACTCCCGAAAGCTTATTTCTTATTTTATTCGTTGTGTTTTCTGTCTCAGAGAGTTTAGATATTTTTATTTCAATCCCTCCGACTTCGTTTGGACTCCAACCGTTTAGTTTTTGAATATGTTTTATGTCGCACAGTACAAACAATTCATCAATGGTTTGCATGCCCGTATTATATATGCCGGCAACTTTTAAAGCCCTGACTCGCGGCGGATCTTGTATAAAAAAGAATTTTATTTTATCTCCCAAGTCTATTCCGAGTTTAATAGCCAGTTGTTTGGAAATTACAGTTTCATTTGATTTTTCACCGGGAGTTATGTTCAAAAGCTTCCCTTGGGTAAGATGCTCCTGAATAAAATCGGTATCATAATCATTCCCGATTCCTTTTAAAATAACGCCTTGTATTTCTTCATTTTGGCTGATAATGGCAGGTTTTGTGGCAAAAATCTGGTGGTGAATAACTTGTTCGTATGCCTCAAAATCAATATATTTTTCAATATTCTTGTCAATCGGAATGGTTTCGTAAGTCATATTCATATCACGATTTGTAATACTTATATGCGATTCAAACCCCATTAATTTCTTATAGATTTCATTTTTATAGCCAATGACAATGGCCACTGCTATCAGCATTACAGCAATTCCTATGGATACAGCACTACCGGCAATGTTGAGTGCTGTATTGGACATTTTATTTTTTCCTTTTGAACTCGGGCCAATTCGTTGGGCTGTAAAATATGTAAAATTCAAAATAATGAAACGTTTTTAGTACTAAAAATAAAATTTTAAATTATCGTCTTTGTCTTAAAATGTGTTGATGCAAAGAAATCCATTTATTATATGAGTTCAGTATAAAAAGTATAAAGTTTAAAGTGCTATTTGTCTAATATTCAAATAGTTATTAAAATATACTAATTTTATCTAACTTACTGAATATCAAGTAATTAACTTTACATAACAAACGTCATATTAAATTGCGTTTTGTCAATAAGGTTTTAAAAATTAATATTCTGCACCTCGTATGTTTTCACCTGACAGGAATTTGTATCCGGATAGATCCTGTGTGGTGAAAACACCACACAGGTGCAGATATGAAATGTAATGCGGCAGGGTAAATTGTCTGTAACCGCATTTATGTAAGTCGTTTATTACAGACTTTCAACTTTCAACTTTGAATCCACTCCGAAAATACCATTTTTGGAAAATTTTGT
>JAYEIA010000036.1:0-16671 GCA_034659855.1 Bacteroidota bacterium | reverse complement strand
GTAAATATTATAAAAGTGAAACGGTTAAATTGAGTTTTTTTTTGGTTTACCGGCCGTTTTCTTACTATCGGAATCAGACCCATAAAAAAATTGAATTTGTGCTGTCCCGGTTTTTATTTATTTTTGCGAACTCCGGGCTTCGTAGTTCAACGGATAGAATAATAGTTTCCTAAACTGTAGATATGGGTTCGATTCCCGTCGAGGCTACAAAAGCTGCAACTTTGATTGCAGCTTTTTTGCTTTGGGATGCCCGATTGAAGCGCCTGACAGTACCAACGCTTTTATACGGTAAAACCGAAATACTACCGGTTTAAGTTATCTTCCGGAATGGAGTAAATCGTAATTTCGTCGGAGCTGATAAAGCCGGTATTATCCTCAATTTCAACCGTTAGTACATTCTTCCCCAAAACCAAAGGGACTTCAATATATACCGGATACAAACATTTATTTTCCGGAATAGCTGAAGGCAAATAAATATCTTCCGCTATAATATCTCCGTTTCGTATAATTTCAGCACGCTGAGGCGGAGCATATCCGTTAATACAAATCTTTACCATAAAACTCAACGCTGAAATCGTGCTTACGGAAGTCTCGGGAGTTATAAAATTGGCTTCCGTTCGTTTCAAATACTTATATTTGAGTGCCGCATAATCCCAGCCGTTCTCATTGTGATAGGTAGAGCCTACAAGCAACAAGCCTTTGTCTTGTGTTTCCAGTATTTCATTGGCAAAATCCAAACTGTGTTTTGAAAACCTATGCTGAAACAATAAGTTGCCGGCAGTATCTGTTTTCAGAATTTTGTAATCGGCATACAATTCATCTTCCGATTTTTCAAACCCACCCATAACAAGGTGGTTGTCGTGCGTGACAGTAATACTTGTGGATTCCTCCCAATTGTAATTGCCGTAGGTTTTCATATAAAGCAAATCTCCGGCATCTGATACTTTGACCAACAGATGATTGTAATCGGTTAAAGGCATCATTCGGTATTGCCCGCAAGCGTATATGCTGCCGTCGGCGGTTTGAACCAAATCTTGAACTTCCTTAATCTTATCTATAGTGTAGGGCATGTCCCAAAGGGTTTCCCCTTCCGGGGATACTTTCATAATTCGCAGCACTTTTATTCCGTTCAAATTGGCATACCCTCCGATGATAAAATTCCCGTCCAAAGACTCTATAACGACATTGGCCACATCCTCTTCAAAATCGCCGTAGCGGGCTTCCGCCAATATTTTTCCGGTTGTATCAGTCCGCACAAACCAAATTTCCTTTTCGCCGTAATCGGCCTCTTGCGAATAGCCCACAGCGACAATTTCACCGGAAGAGCTCAGAATCATATCATTGAATTTATCACTCAGCTTGTTTCCGTATTCATGCGTCCACTCGGGCTCCCCCGTGCTGTCGGTCATCATCAAAAAGCCGTTTATGTCTTGTTTTCTCCACGATTTAATGTATTCTCCGGCCACTACAATCTTATTATTGGGGGTGTGAGCAACAGCCAAACCGCTCGACGAAAAGTTGTTTTCATACGTTTTTCCCCAAATTTCACCTCCGGAGGTCGTCAATCGAATAAGCCACATATTTGTTCTTCTGTGGCTGACCTCTCCGGTGATTATGAAATCTCCGTTAGGTGCTTGTATTACAGCTTTTCCTCTATCCTCTCTGTCGCCGCCGAAACCTCCGGCCCACTCCGGAATATACTGAGAAAATCCTTGAGCTGTTCCAAAAGTAAGCAACAAAAACAAAACTATTTTATATATGAAAGTTTCCGGATTCAAATGAAATTACTATTTTTGGATATTGAATAAATCATGCAGATTATAAGTTTTTCAGTTTACTGTTATACTAACGCAGATATATAACTTTTATTCAGGCCTTGAAAATTCTTTTTGTCGGATATTTAACATTTATCAGATAATCATCGTTTGACATATTTTTTTAATAATTGATGACTAAGGATTGAATAAGTATCACTAAATTTCTACACAAAACGGTTTAAAGTTAATAAATTTAAACAAAGTGTAATAATTATTTGCATAAACACAGTTGCAGGCAAGTCATGATAATTAAAATCGGAAAATAAATATTTATGAAACAACGCAGAGGATTTCCTTGGTGGATGCTTTTTATCTTTACTTGTTTTTTAACTTGGCTGTCGGTATTTATTGCCGGAGTGAGTGTACGAAACAGAAAATGGATTATAATCGGTTTAGCCTATTCTATACCCATGTTTTTGATGTTCTCCGTGAGTGATTCTGAGCCTATGGCCAATGAAAAGTCAAGAGTAAAACACCATCTGGATGCTAATTTGCCGCTATCAGCAGCGGACACGCAAAAATATGCCTACTCTGTTGAATTGCACAACTCCATCATTGAACAGAATAATTTATTAAAAACGATTCAAAAAGAGAAAAATCAAGGGTATCGCCGAGAAATAACTGACATTAAAAAAAACAAGAAAGAATTACTTGACGAATTTTACGAAAGTATTGAAGATGCCAATCCCGATATAAAAAATACGCCGTGGAAAGATTTTGTTATGGGCTTATGGGTTATATCCGTGTTGGCGGCATTTGGTCATGCCGTGGCCATTCGCAAAAGGTATTGGCAGTTGTATAATATGCAGAACAACCCAAACTATCGGACCAAAGTCAAAAGAAAAATACCGAAAAGCCAAGAACAAAACTACCGTGAAGAAACGGAAAAAATAAGGAGCCATATAGAAGCTGAGATAGAGCAATCAAATAAATTTGACAGTATAATTGTAGATGATATCCGGCAGTTGACTAAGCAATACAGTACACAGGTTAAAAACCTGACAGTGGACAGAGCCGAATTAAAAACCCTTTTGGCCAATGCCGATACCAATGAATTGGCCAATGAAGTGACAAGCTTAAAGGCTAAATTAGCCAAAGAATCGAGTCCGCGCTTGGAAAGGGAATATAAAGAAACCATACGGACTAAAGAAACCTTGTTGAAATCGTACAAGGCCATGCAAGAGCAAAAACAATCGGTAGAATTACGCTTGGAAAAAGCGTTGGATTCCCTCAAACAAATTAAATATGACTTAAATCGACTCAAAGAAGCTTTCAGCAGAGAACAGCAAACCGAATTCTTTACAAATTTGAAAAACAAAGCCGAAGACCTCAAAACATATACTGATGAACTTGAAACTCAAATTCGGAAAAATCGACATTAACTATAGGTAATGATACAATTATTTAATGGTATAATGGTGCAATAATTCAACTGATTTTCAGAAATATAACAATAAAGTACCGAGAAATTTATATGTTACTACTTATATCGCTAATCCGATTATTGAATACGTTCTGATTGTTTACATAATTTAAACGGAATATACTTTAAATGGTTTAATTATTTAATGATACAATACCTTAATATTCAACAAATACACTTTTTGTAAAAGTCAAATTATTAACCGTTTAAAGTAAAACATAAAAACAGCACTCATAAATTAACAGAATAAAGTAACTCTTGACAGTAGTTTCAAAAGGTTAAAAGTTAAAAATCTGAAAAGTTAATTCCTTGATATTTAACAAATTATATAGAATTAGTATATTTTAATAACTATTTGAATATTAGACAAATAACACTTTTAACTTTAAAATTTTATACTTTTTATACTAAACTCAACTCTTAAATTATTGAAACCCTTTTTTATTTAAACAAATAAGCCTCATGGATATTCCCGAAACGTTTTTGCATTACTTATGGAAGTACAGGTTATATAATACTCAAAGTCTGAAAACATCGGCGGGGAAAGCCATTGATATCATACATCCGGGCATTCATAATTTTGATGCCGGACCGGATTTTCTCAATGGAAAAATAAAAATTGACGGACAACTCTGGGCGGGGAATATAGAAATTCACAAGAAAACATCGGACTGGAAAAAACACAAGCACCAAGAAGATAAGGCATACAATAATGTTATTCTGCATATTGTGGCCGAAGATGACCACTCAAAAATTATTCAGGACGGAAGAGAAATTCTTACCGTAAAACCTGAATTTGACCAATCTTTATTTCAAAATTACAACAAATACCTCTCGGAAGACACCATGCCCATGTGCTCGGAGGACCTACACGAGGTAAATGCATTCACTATCAGCTCATGGTTACCGACCTTACTCATCGAGCGACTGGAACGCAAAACAAAGGACTTGAAACAACTGCTGACTTATACAAAGAACAGCTGGGAGGAAGCGTTCTATATTTTTATGGCTTCGGCATTCGGCTCCGGAATAAACAGCCAAGCGTTTGAAATGACGGTCAAAGCACTCCCCCTAACTATTCTTGTCAAGCACAAAAACAGCTTGTTTCAAACGGAAGCCTTGCTTTTGGGCCAATCCGGCTTATTAACTCAACGGGAACCCCTTGACGACTACAGCAAAAAACTAAAAAAAGAATACCTCTTTTTGCAAAAAAAATACGGACTCAAACCCATTGATGCCCACTTATGGAAATATCTGAGAATACGCCCGGCAAACTTTCCCGACATCAGACTGGCTCAATTTGCTCGCTTGATTTTTGACTCTACCCATTTGTTTTCAAAATTATTAGAGGCAAAAGACAGCCAAACCATTGAAAAATTCTTGGATATAAAAATTGCCGACTATTGGGAAACCCATTATAAACTCGGGCAGGAGTCCGGGAAACGAAAAAAAAGCTTCGGAAAAACTGCCCGCCGCTTAGTTATTATTAATACCATAGTTCCCACCCTTTTTCTGTACGGAAAAGAAAAGGATAAGGACGAATTTAAAAATCAAGCCCTTTCGGTCATTGAAAGTTTACCGCCCGAAAATAACAAAATTATCAGAGAATGGAAAGCTGCCGGAATTGACTGTCGATCAGCCGCTGAAAGCCAAGCCTTAATTCAGCTCAGCAAAGCATATTGCCAAAAAAAACGTTGCTTAGAATGTCGCATCGGCAATGCGCTGATTAGTAATCTGAGAAATAATTATTAATTCAAAATCTTTGCCATTTTTAAAATATTTAAAAGCCCTTTTGACCTGACTCACCAATTGACTTGGCAACAAATATCCCTTGAAAATATTTCGAATTTTATATTCATATCGTATTAAGCGAAAAACGGCAACACTGCCAAGTCATTTTAATAGCACTAACTCCCTGATATTACTGCAGTTTTCAACAGTGATGTAGATATCGGAAAAGTCTCTCGTATTCTTTTTGACTTTTCAAATTTGACATAATTCTTGCCGACAATTATTTTTTTTATACTTTTGCTCACACTCTTATTTAAACTAAATAAAAATAACACAGTGGCAGATAAGATTCAAGATACGATAATAGAAGACTTAGAAATGTTTGAAGATTGGACTGATAAATACGAATATCTTATTGCCATGGGTAATGAATTGAACGCCATGCCGGATGAGAAAAAAAACGAATCCAATTTGATAAAAGGTTGCCAATCGAGAGTATGGATTGACGCCGAACTTAAGGACGGAAACGTGCATTTTACAGCCGACAGCGATGCTATTATTACCAAAGGCATTGTTTCTCTGTTGCTGAAAGTTTGGTCGAAAAGAACGCCCAAAGAAATTCTCAACAGTAATCTTTACTTTATTGAACAAACCGGCTTAAAGGAAAATCTTTCCCCAACCCGTGCCAATGGTCTGGTTTCCATGATCAAGAAAATGAAAACTTTTGCCTTGGCATTTAACAGTATGAAAAAATAACCACTAAAAAAATTACCATGTCAAACGATATACTATTACTCGAAAAAAAAGTTTTTGAAACTATAAAAACAATATACGACCCTGAAATACCGGTCAACATCTACGATTTGGGCTTAATTTACAGCGTAGATGTTGACGACTACAACAATGTGGACATTTCAATGACACTTACCGCCCCCAACTGTCCGGTGGCCGATGATTTGATTCGAGAAGTAAGAGACAAAGTGGCCGAATTGCCTGACACTCAACGGGTAAATGTTGACTTAACATTTGAACCCCCTTGGGATAAAAGTATGATGTCTGAAGAGGCTTCTCTGGAGTTGGGCTTTTTGTAGAATGAAATTATTTGAATTCTTATTTAGGACAAATTTGAGCTTACAATCAAGTTGAATCTGACAGCCAAATTCTATCAGGTTTGAATAAACGGCAGTGCCTCGGATTTCCAATGACCCGATAATTTGTATAGGTTTTCGGAAACCCGATTTTGGACCTTTATACTAAACTGCTATCAAGATGCTGATTAAGACGATAATTTATTTTTGTTTTGTTTGTATTCACAAAATTCTTGTATAGCCATAGCTACGGAATAATTTTTTGAATGAAAACAGGGCGAAAAGAACGGCGAAGCCCTCACGAACATAATTAGTATCTGAACGGAAATACCCAAAATTAGAAATGTTTTTTTTTGCGATATTTTTATTTTTTTTAATTCACTGATACAGTGGCATCACCAAATTTAAAAAAATAAAAATCTCATCAAAAAAAACTCATTTCGTAAAATTCATCTATTTCCGTTCAGACACTAATTAAAAATAAAAACAGATTGTGAGTGAATGTTTTATTTTCAGTATCTTGGTGGCGGTTTAGTATTAAATCCGTAAGTCTTTTAGTAATCGCTTGCAGGTGAAAACACCTGCAATGTGCAGACTGCACCGGACGGGGTTTTCACCCGACTGTTATTCTGATACTTAATATTTGACTCACGGATTTAAGGTTGTACTTAAAATTTAACTAATTTGTCAAAATCCGAAATCAGTCAGCGAATAAAAGACGAGGCACTCCGGCTCGGATTTTCGGCATGTGGTATAGCCAAAGTCCGTTACCTACAGGAGGAAGAAAATCATTTTTCGACCTGGTTGCAAGAGGGAAAGCACGGAGAAATGTCATACTTAAACCGGAACAAAGATAAACGACTCGACCCCGGCAAACTACTCGACAATGCCAAGTCTATGATTGTATTGTTGCACCCCTACTACCCACAAGAGCAACAAAAAGATCCTGAAGCTCCCGTCATTTCGAAATATGCCTACGGCGAAGATTATCACTTGGTGCTTAAAGATAAAATGCGACTGCTTTTGGATTTCATCAATACAGAAATTGGAGAAACCAAAGCCCGAATTTTTACGGATTCGGCTCCGGTGGCCGAAAAAAAATGGGCCGAATTGGCCGGTTTGGGTTGGCGAGGAAAAAATTCTAACCTCCTGACCAAAAGCGGTTCTTTTTTCTTTATCAGCGAACTGATTGTTGATCGAGAATTAGCATATGACAAGCCTTATCTCAAGAACCATTGCGGCACTTGTACCCGCTGCATTGATGCTTGCCCCACGCAAGCTATTACCAAGCCCTATTCCGTAGATGCTCGCCGTTGCATTTCCTACCTTACCATTGAATTGAAAGGAGAAATTCCCGAAAAGTTCGACAGAAAATTTAACCATCGAGTATTTGGTTGCGACATTTGCCAAGACGTTTGCCCGTTCAATAAAAAACCGATTAAGACAACGGAAGAACGATTTTTTCCGTCCCCCGATTTACTCAAGCTCACAAAGGAAGACTGGAAGGCAATGGACAGTAACCGGTTTTCGAGCTTATTCAGAAAATCTGCCGTCAAACGAACAAAATATAAAGGGTTGCGAAGAAATATAGATTTCTTAAACCGTGATAATTAAAAAAACTCCAAAACATTTCTGCCGGGATTAAATAAACCGGGCATTCTCTCGAAAAATAATTGCGACACAATCTAATCTTCGATTAAAACTCTTACTGTTAGTTGCTTATAGGTATTTCCCATAGATTTTTATAATTGAATCGTTTGACCATTGATTAATTATTTCCTGTATTAAGCCTCGTTTTAACGGAATTGAGTATTTGACTTAAACACCGGAAGGTCTTGGATTCGCACAAATGACGGTCAGACGGATTTCTTAACTGACTAAAAACAAGACTTTTAGAACCCTCCCTTTTTGCAAATTTATCCGTCCGACCGATTTTTTGACCGGACTCAATAAATAATATACGAATCTAATATTTCCTGCAAAATGTCATTTGTTGAACTTGAGACTACATAATTATCAAACTCAGAGTCTTAGATATTTTATCGGCCTTAAAAGTGTATAAGTAACTTCCTTTTGGCAAATGAGAAATATCAACTTTCTTTTTATGTTCTCCTTTCTCCTGTTTACCGAAATTGAAGCTTGCAGCTTTTTCTCCGTTTATTTTGTACAAACTAACAGTAACATCGGTTTGTTCTGATAGGTAGTATGAAAATGTTACCGAGTGTTTTGCCGGATTAGGATAACAATCATACAACCGGTGAATATCGGTACTTGATTTAGGGTCTTTTTTATCGGCTGTTCCGAAAAGATCTAATCTGCTGTCAACAAAATCATCGAAATACACATTGGATAATGCTTCGTCTGATGCTCCGAGCCAGTCTTTAAGTACTGAGGTATATACTTGTCGGTAATCGAATTTATATTTCAGATTGCCTCTGTCGAGATCGCTTAAATCAGGATTATTGCCGTAAACTCCGCCTTTAAGTGCCGGACCGAATAGCATGAGGGGTGCAGCTTTGCCATGGTCGGTTCCGTAGCCGGCATTGGAATACACCCTGCGGCCGAATTCTGAGAATGTCATAGTTACAACACGTTCGTCAAGTCCTTGTTTTTTAAGGTCATCGTAGAAAGTTTTTACCGATGCCGACAAATGATGAACGAGTGCTGCATGTCGTCCCATAGTATTATCATAGGGTTCTACTTGATCGGCGTGAGTATCAAAACCACCCATTCGTATGACGTAAATTCGGGTATTTGAACCACCGCTTATTAAGTGAGACAGTATTCTGAATTGTTCAGAAAGGGGGTTGTTCCTATATTGTGGCGGTGCATTAAGCGGATATTTTTCAGTATAAATAATGCCATCAGCAACAGTGCCGTTGTCATACAAATATCTTAGTCGTTCTGCATAGCCGTTGGCTTGGTCTTCCATTTGCATAAGATATTGCAACTCATCACCGTAGTAGCTGTCGGGGAATGCTACGGGTGGCGGTCCTCCTACTCCTGAAATTAAATCGTAGAATGCCTGTGGGTTTGCTATTGACAATCCCATAGGAATTCCGTTTTCTCTGTGAAAAGCGAGTGAATGTGCGTTGCCGAGTTCCAATGCAAGTGGGTCGGGGTGGTCTGTTGAGGGGTAGTTTTCAGGGTAACCGGGATATTCGTAATTCAAAAAGCGTCCCATCCATCCGGAAGCAAAGTTTTGGTTATAATCACCTCCCATAAAGAAAATATCACGAGCTCTGAAATGCGACATATTGGTATTTTCATAGCCCACATTCTGCACAAAAGCGGCAGATCCTTCATCATACAAATTTTTAAAGCCTAAAATATCAGGATGCAAACCTAATTGTTGATTATTGGGCAGGTTTTCGTCAAGAGTAATAAGTCCTCGTCGCCCGTTACGAGGGAGGGCTACATTGGCTCTAATATTGTAATAATCTTGATATTGGTCTAAAGGTACGAAAGTATTAAGTCCGTCGTTTCCGCCGTGAAGTTGTATTAGTACAAGGATATTATCGGTATCGTACTGCTTTATTATTCTGTTCAGAGTATTTGTTGCACTCATTGCTCTTACAGGTATTCCGTTGAGCATAAGCATGGCTCCGCCGCCTAAGCTTCCCATGGTTTTTAAAAAATCTCTTCTGCTGAGTTTCATACAATTTATTATTATTATCTAAATATTAAATTTCATAATACAAAAACACAGATTTCATCAACACAGTTGATATTCCGGCGATTGCATAATAGCAATTATAAAGTTTTCCAATTGCACACGAGTGGCTTTGTCATCATTTACCCCTTTTTTGAAATTATTCCACTCTTCTTTCCAGTGCTTGTCTGATAATTTATCTGTTAAAAATGATTTGAAATAATTAAATCGTTCAGGCGTAATGTCAACAGGCAACATGTAGTCAACAATTTCTTGAACTATTACATCGGGATCTCCGGGGTCTGAAATATTATTATCAACATAATCAACAATATCTAAATTAAAGCCAAGATTATCATTTTCCACAACCTGTCGCCCGAATAAATATCTGTTTGCGAGGTTTGTTGCTGTAATCCAATGCCTGTTATAGGTAGGGGTTTGGTGATATGCCGGGTATCCTGCCACGTCAATGGGCTCGTAAAACCGCATGCCTTGGTCGTCAAGTATATTCAGCAATCCGCCTAAGTATGTATTGTCGTAAAAATCGGGGTCGGACTCAGGCAGTTCTATATCGAAAAACTTTAATATTCCTGTAATTAGTTCAACGGGCGATTTTATGATTGCTCCTACGTGATCATCGGTAGTTACTGAGTTATCTGCATCAAAAAAATGTTCCGATCTCAGGAGTTGTCTCAATACGGGTTCTATATTAAAATCATTAGTTCTGAATGTTTCTGCAAGCGGTGTAATTATGTCTGTTTCAATTTCTTCTGTAATATCGTAATACACAAACTGCCTGTATATTTTGCGGCAAAGGAACTTGGCTGTTTCTTCTTGACTGAAAATCATAGTCATAAGGTCATCAAGTTCCTGATAAACTGCGTCTTCTGTGGCATAAGCTCCTATTAATTCATTGGGTTGAATTTCGGTATTCTGAAATTTATCGGAAAATGTTTTTACTCCCGAATCGTGCAGGTATGCTTGTTCTTCTGAGTTTGTACGGACTATGGCTCCGGGTATTCCTGTGTCAGGGTCAAGATTAGTAAATTCACTGTCGTTTTTAATTCCTGAAATTACTCTTGCAACTTGCTGTATATCTTCTTCTGTATAATTTGTGTAGTCGCCGGAAGCAATTTGCGGTCCTTTGCCTATGGTGTATAATTCCATCATTTCACGGGCATAATTTTCATTAGGACTGCCGGCTTCGTTCAAATGATTGTCAATATAGCGAAGCATGGCGTTGTCGGTTGTAAGCTTTGTGAACATGGTTTTAAAATTCCCGAAAGCATAATATCTGTACAGTACATTTTGATAATATATTTCGGTACTGCTTCTGACTATGGAATATTGAACTGGAAGGTGGGTGTGATAAAAATATACAATTCTTTCCTTAATGCTGATATTCGATTTTCGCATTTGTTCAAAATGCCATGCCATATAGTATTTCAGGAGCAAATGATTTTTACTGTTAATTTCCGGGTCGGGTTTAGGGTTTAGCCATGTTTCGCCTGTGAGCGGGTCAATTGGCGGCTCCGGTACCGGAACATCTTGAAATAAATCGTCTAAAGTCTGAGCGGCAGTCATGCCGGCGTATTGGTCTATTTGCTGCTTTGTTGCTCCAAAAGCCGCTCGCCGCAACAGATGGGCTGCATTTTTTATGCCGAGATTGCCTGTATAAGGATTTAATGATGCCATAATTTGTTTATTTAATACTACTTATTTCAAAATATACGAAAAGGGAACAATTATGCTTAATTTTTGTAAAAAATAAAACTACTTCAACCCCTGATATGCTCTTTAATAGTCTTTTTCTATCAGTGTAATATATGGTTCTTTTCCTGCAAAAACTATTGGAATTTTTATTATATTAGTTTCATCTACTTTATTATCAATTAGTTCTTTATAGTATTTATTTTTATCTATTTGATTTGTTGCAAATTTTATTTCCTTGTTAATTCGTTTATTAAAATCTTCATTTTTCTCTTTCGCTTGTTGTTTTTCAATTTGTTTAATCTCAATTACAACTCCGTTTCTTGATTTACCCGTACTGAGCGAAGTCGAAGTATCGTGAGGAATTAACATTATATCATATCTGCCCTCTCCACTTTCTTTGTTTGATTTTATGAGATAATCATCACCAATTATTGCGAGCAAACCTAAAATGTAAGAATGATAGATATATTCATTGTTTTTTGCGGTATCGTAATAGCTGAATGTGTCTCCGATTATTTCTTTAAATCCCTTTTCAAAATCTGTTAATTGATTATTAATTAAATAATTAGTGGTGTCTTGTAACAGCGATTTTATTATTTTAATATCTGTTTCTAACCATTCAATAATTGTGTCTTGAAAAATTGTTTTAATCTCATAGTTAGGGATAAAAAGTTCGTATTCTTTTCTTGAAATTTGTTTTTTTGTTGTTAAGTAGCCACTATATGTCAGTAATGTCCATAAAATGCTTTTTCGTTTGCTTAAATCAGGAAATACAAAATTTTCTTCTATATCCTTATTTATTGTTTCATTATTAATCAGTTTTAATATTTCTTTTCTGATACTATCCGCTTCTTTTTTCTTTATTTCATTTTTAATTAACTCATTTGCACTTGTATTTGTCCAAAAAGTTTTAAATCCGTCTTCCGGGTGTAAAACATAATTCAGTATTGACCACGGATTGTAAATGTTTTTTACTTTGCCAAATCTATATCCGTTATACCATTTTTTTATTTTACTGTATTCTGTTTTTACTTTAAAATCTTTTATAATTTCGTTTACTTCCGGCTCTGTAAATCCAAATTTATCAGAAAATTGATTATCTAAAATTGAATAAACACTTAAATTATTCAAACCCGAAAAAATACTTTCTTTTGAAACTCGTAAAATCCCGCTTATTATTCCTTTGTATAAATTTGAATTATCTTTAAATGCACCACTTAGTAAATTTCGCATAAAAGGAACAACTTCATCATAAAATTTGCCGTAACCGGCTTGAATAGGCGTATCATATTCGTCAATTAGTATTACAATTTTTTCTTTATGGGATCTTTCCAAATATTCGCTTAGTTGCTTTATACTATTTTGGTATTTTACGTTGCTTGCATTTTCAGTTAATATGTTTTTGAAATTATTTTTTTCATGGCTTTTTAAAGTATTATTTTCTAATAAGTAATCATGTTTTGAATATAATTTAACAATTTCAGATATAATTAATTCATAACAATCATTCCAATTGTTTGCTTTTGCATCTTTAAAACTAAGATTTATCACAGGATATTTTCCACAATTCTCTTTTATATAATCCTCGGTTTGCCAAATTTTTAAATCTTTAAATAACGTTTTGTTTTCCGGTTCATTTTTATCAAAAAAACATTTTAACATGGACAAATTCAATGTTTTTCCAAAACGGCGAGGACGAGGAAATAACAGGACATTCTTTTCCGTATCAATAACTTCCTTTATTAACAAGCTTTTATCAACAAAATAAGAGTTTGATTTTATTATATTTTTAAAGTCGGAATATCCTAAATTTAACTTTTTCCTGTCAGTCATTTTCTTTATATTTTGTTTTGAAACTTAAACTACAAATTTACGAAATTTCGGTTTGATCTGTCATATATACTTGTTTTTGTAGTTGAGCATACCTACAAGTCTTCAACAGAAATTTTAGAAACAAAAACTCGTGAAAACTGTCCGGCTGCAAAAGTTCTGCCTACTATAACTATGCTGTCGTCGTTAGTTTGAATTAATTGTGAAATTTCAATACGGTGATTATCCATTATTTTTTTAGTATTCAATAATGAACCGCTTTGGTCAAAAAACATCAGTATAATCTGATTGTCATTTGTGTTTGAGGCTATTACTGTCATATCTGTGCCGTTTATCGTTACCGATTTTGTTATTACGTTTGCATCGGTCTGAATATTGGGCATTATATCGCCGTCTAAATTTTCTATTGAACTTACTGCTGTTTCATTTATTTCTCCGGCAGGAAAAAAGTAATTATTCCCTTCAAAAAAAGTTGAGAAAGCATAATTTCCGGTTGATATATTTGACAGCGAACTTACAGCTCCTGAATATCTGAAGCCGTTCATAACTCCTTGATAGCTCAAATCTGTTTTATTCACAAATACAAGAGAAAAACTATAATTATACAATCCGTTAAAGTAGTAATAATCTCCTGCTTCGCCGGTAAAAAAGGGATATTGTTTTCCTCTTTTTGTAAGATGATTTATTACTATTTCTTCGGCATCTTCATAAAGAGAAAATGTGTTACTTTGTGCAATTGTCATATCTGCATTTATTTCCGACAATGAAGTTGTTCTGGCATATATATTATAGCCTTGAATGAGGAAACTGTTATCGGAATTTTGAGAAACAGCAAGCGGATAACTGATATTTGTATATGATATTTCCGGTGTAATTTCGGCCGTTGTTTCATTAATTTTCAGTAGATGTGTTTCCAAGCTTGTTTCGTTCATGCAAGCAAAATATAAGCCACCGGATGTTTGTATCATATTGCCCACCGGGTTTACATAAGGAGACTCTACGGCTCGTTCTCCGACCATATTTCCCATTGAGTCAATTTTAATAATATGCGGTGTAGTCCAAATGTAAGTATTGTCATTATTATATACTGATGCAAGTATAATAAAGCCTCCGTCGGATGTTTGTTTTATGTCGTGAGCATAAAAGTCTGAGTCAAAATCAAGATTGCTTATGACTTTTGTGAATTCAAAATTTGGCTCAACATCTTTATTGTTAATAATATCGCAACCGGATATTACAAATGCAAAAAAGATTATTACTGTAATAGTGATGCGTGTTTTCATCTTGTTTTTTGTTTTAAAAGACGTGATTACTAATTGTACTTCATTATCAAAAAAAATTATAAATTTTCATAACTTGGTAAAGGATCAGATTTCAGGCATCTCAAAGATACAGTGTAAACAATATTTACAGATAAGTTCATGAGTTTCATGTCATCAGGAGCGTCATAGAATTGTCCTGTAATTTCATTATCTCTGTATCTGTAATCTTTTCGTGTAATATTATGAAATCCGTATCTGAAATTGGTTTCTATTCCGAGTTTCGACCGTTTGAATTTATAACTAAGCCCCAAACCACCTATAGCTCCTATGTTTGAAGTAATATAAGAACTATCTGTGCCGGCAGAAAGAGGGTCATGAATAAATTCGCCGTATATATTTTCCTCTGTTCTTGTTGTATATTTTGTCGATTTGTTGAGCAAAGAATAATGAACTCCGAGTTGTAAATACGGTTGAAGTTTTTTATCACTTAAATCAAATTTCAGAAGCAAAGGCAACTCAATATATTGCAGGTTTTGCTTGAAATCGAACTGTAGTCTGTAATCTTGACTGCCTGTCCAAGAGTATTGGCTCATATACTTAAAATTGTAATGAAACAATGCCGGTTGAAAACTAATACTTAGTTTATCGGAAAAAGCATAAGAACTGATAAATGCAAATTGGCTTGCCATATTCTGTGTAAAGGGTTCGTATTCTTTTAAAAACGGGTCAGGCTGATCCGGTCCGATTTGACTTGACTCAAAAACAGAATATTCGGTGCCTGTATTTGGAAAGGTGAAATTTATTCCGCCTTTCAGTCCGAAAGAAAGCTGCCTTGTGAATTGTGCATTAATATTCGGAATCAAAATTGCTCCGAAAACTATAAATAAAAATAACTTTTTATAAATCTTCATATTATTGTATTTATTGGCATGTTTCATAAGTATAAAGTTTAAGGCATTTAAAAATTTCAAAACCGGAGTTTACCTATTGTAAATGAGAATTTTAAAGCTTTTAAAATAACACAGAAATTTGCATTTATGAAACATGCCTATTTATTCAATGATTTTTAGTTCAACTCTTCTGTTTTTTTGTCGCCCTTCATTAGTGTCGTTTGATGCAATGGGCTTGTCGTAAGCGTATCCTTTATATGTCATTTGATCCTCCGGTACATTTTGGCTTATGAGATAGTTCACAACTGCTTTAGCTCTGTTTTCCGACAATTCTTTATTGTATTCATAGGTCCCGGTATTGTCGGTATGCCCCGATATTTCTACTTTCATTTCGGGATTTGCTTTGAGATAGGCAGCTGTTTTGTTCAGTGAAGTATATGAACCTGTTGTTAAATCGGACGAAGCATACTTAAATTTTACAGCCCCCAATACCGTTTCATTTCCTTTCTTTGTTTTCATAAGTTTTATATCCTTCCTTATGGTATCAAAACCGATAGGTTTCGGAATATCAAAACTTACTGAATGCACCATGTATCCTGTTGAACTCACTATGAAAGTATGATTTTCTCCCGGGTTCACCATGATTTGATATTTTCCGCTACTGTCTGTTTCACAGTTACACATTAGTTTGTTGTCAGAACTAAAAGCTTGAACATTTGCAGCTAAAGTTTTGTTGTTTTCAAAATCAGATACAATTCCCGTCAAAACAGTAAGATAATTTATATTGCTTTGAGTTGTAGTTTTATAAATATCAAACATTCCTTCTCCGCCTTCTCTGTCTGAAGCAAAATAAGCATGTTCCCCGTTTCCGCTTATAACATAGTGTATATCATTAAATACTGAATTTATAGGGTAGCCTATATTACGTGCTTTCGACCATAAGCCTTCATTGTTTTTTATTGATATAAAAATATCATAGTCGCCCATAGAATTATGTCCTTGGGAACTGAAATATAAAATTTTTCCTGAGGGGTGTAAATATAATCCGTCTTCATTGTACTCTGTATTTATTGAGTCGCCTATGTTTACGGGTTTTTCCCATTTCCCTTCATCGTCTTTCCGAGAATAATAAATATCGTTGCCTCCGAAACTTTTTTTAGTCTTGTTGCTCACAAAATATAAGGTATTGCCGTCGGGCGATAATACTGCTGATGATTCTTTATATTTTGAATTTATTGTTTCCGGAAATTTTTCAATACTGTATA
>JAYEIA010000035.1:0-16777 GCA_034659855.1 Bacteroidota bacterium | reverse complement strand
CTCACCGGTGAGCATATTGTTGGCCAAAAGAGCCAAGTCAACAATTTGTTTTACCACATTGTTGTCTTTACCGTAGTTACTCAAGAGTTCATCTTTTTGAGCGTTTACTTTGTTTAAATCCGTGTTGAGTTCTTCTTTCTTATCTTTCTCTTCTTGCGGAATTTCTTCTTCTTTTTTGTCCTTACCCAGGGTTTCCAAGGCTTCAATTTCTTTTTGGAGTTTCTCCGCTTCGGCATCCTTCTCTTTGAGTTTATCTCCGATGTTGTTGTAAAGATCATCTTTAATGTCGGAGATTAACTTATGGTTGGCATTAATCACCAAGTTGTAGCTGTCCGGAAGATTTCCGTAGCCGGCTTCACCGCTCATTTTTGACATGTCTTTCATTCGGCGCATAAACTCATTTTGTGTGATAAGCGCCGGGTTTGCCTCAGCACTCATCGCTTCAAAATTCACCATATACATGCCGTCTTTTGGAGTTTGTCCTTGAAAAACGGAGCTTAAAGCCGATTCTTCATCTTCTGATAAGTCAGATGCCAGTTTCTCATCTTTCGGAATAAGTTTTTCTGTAATATCAGAATCTACTCGTACAAATTTTCTCTTCTCCAATTTAGTTTCCAAATGATTGATAAGGTGGGAGCTGAGTTGATCGTCAAATTCCAATACATCATAGCCCTTGTCTTTGGCTGCATTGATGAAACTGTATTGTGATTTGGTATCGTTGGTATAAAGATAGGTCAAGTTGTCATCTTTATCTGTTTGATTGTCTTTAACAATTTCATCGTATTCTTTGAAAGTAAAATATTTTCCGTCAGTATTTTTTAGGAGGAAAATTTTTTGGGCTTTGTCGTAGAATTTTTCATCAGAAAGCATTCCGTACTCTACAAACAGTTTTAAGTAGTCCCATTTCTCTTCAAATTGTTCGCGCTTGTTTTTGGCAATATCTTTAAGTTTGTCGGCTACCTTTTTGGTAATATGATTGGCAATTTTCTTTACGTTACGGTCGCTTTGTAAATAACTTCTGGATACATTCAATGGAATATCCGGAGAGTCAAGTACCCCGTGTAGAAGTGTTAAAAATTCAGGAACAATGCTTTCTACTTGGTCAGTAACAAATACTTGGTGCTGGTAAAGTTGAATTTTGTTGCGTTGAATCTCAATATTGTTTTTCAATTTCGGAAAATACAATATTCCGGTAAGGTTAAAGGGATAATCAACATTCAAATGGATGTTAAATAAAGGCTCATCGGTTGCCGTCGGATATAATTCCTTGTAAAAGTCTTTGTAGTCCTTGTCCTCCAATTCTGAAGGCATTTTTGTCCAAGCCGGCTCCGTATTATTTATAATGTTATCTTCTTCTGTTTCAACCTGTTTTCCGTCTTTAAATTCTTTCTTTTTTCCGAAAGCTATCGGGAAGGGTGAAAACTTGGAGTAACGATCCAATAGTCGGTTAATTTCAGATTCTTTCAGGAAGTCTTTTTCATCTTCTGAAATATGCAAAACAATATCGGTACCTCGGTCTTTTTTGTCCGTTTCTTCCAGTGTAAACTCCGGACTTCCGTCGCATTCCCAACGAACGGCTTTTTCTCCTTTCTTGTATGATTTTGAGAATATTTCAACCTTATCGGCGACCATGAATGCGGAGTAGAATCCCATTCCAAAGTGTCCGATAATCCCTTTTTTGTTATCCTTGTACTTATCTAAAAACTCTTCGGCACTTGAAAATGCTATTTGATTGATGTACTTTTCAATTTCATCAGCGGTCATTCCAATTCCTGCATCGGAAATAGTAAGAGTTTTTGCTTTTTCGTCGGCATTAATTCTGACTGTTGTATTTTCGATTTCTCCGTCATAATCTCCTTTGTCTGCCATAGCAGATAACTTTTGAGAGGCATCAACAGCATTTGAAACTAATTCTCTTAAAAATATTTCGTGGTCCGAATACAGAAATTTCTTTATTAGTGGAAAGATATTTTCTGTAGTAACATTAATTTTTCCTTTTGTCATAGTCATTTATTTTTTCTGAATTTTGGAATGTTGTGGATTAACAATTTTAATTTTCGAAGTTTAATAGTCAAACCTTATGCCGTTATCTCTATTGTGCCAAAAATTCAGTATTTAATAGCTTTGACTGACATTTTTGCTGTTTATGAATCGAGTTAATCGTAAATTCTGTCGCAAAATATCGGCAGAGAGTAGGTTGTCGTTCACTTTAGATGTTTGGATTAAAATTTCAGACGAAGCTGAATTTTGAACTGAGATTTATCTGTGCCGTTTATTTCATTCAATCCGGAGCTGATTATATCTCTGTCGGTATAGTGTGTGTGGGCATATCGAAGCCACAGATCAAGGCGATCCTCCAATAGGGTGTATTTCAAAGTAAGGTATGTCCTGAGCCCTTGACCGGAATAAGCCGGAATGGAAAAGGCATACAAAATATCATTTTCATAGGCATAGATACGTGCCGAATAGTCCGCATCAAACAGAGCCAGCCGGTAATGCAAAACCAATGGCACAATATTCGGTTTCCATTCCACGTCTTGGTAGAGCATAAAACCGGTCTCGTTTTTTTCATTACCTTTTGTATAGTGTGTCAGTTCAACTCTGTTTTTGAGGCTTACAGTTTCGGATATGGGATAACTAATATGAAATCTGGCTTTTCCGAGCTCTGTGGTTAGCAAGGGTTTTATTCCGAAGTCTGTCTCCGAACTATTTTCTTGTTTAGTTTCATATTTAAACCTCCAGTACATACTCACCTGTCGGTTTGGAGTATAGCCAATTTGGGCAAAATAATCTTCCCCGCCCGAAGGAGCATCCTTGCGATAATCCAGCCAGGGGAAGGAATAAATGTCGGCGTAGACCGATAATTTCCATTTCCTTACCGGAAAGGTTTCCATTCCGAGATACAGGCCTTTTTCATTCTGAATGCCGGATTGTTCGGCAAAAGCACCGGCATATTGAGCTTGGTAGTCGGCTGCGTAGTATCGGTGCAAAAGGGAGAATCCAATGCTTGGAGCAATTTTCATTAAGGCTCCGTTGAGTAGGGCATATGATTTATTTTGACTTCCGGCAACTTCTCCAAAAAAGTATAAGTTTTTGTAGTTGGCCTGATAGTCGATACTTGCATTTGCCCCGTGGTTGCCTTTGAAGTCATATTGTTCATTTATATTGGGATTCTTGTTTAGATCGGCACCGTAAAAATACTGAATATAGTTTGCCCCGACCTTGAAATATTTTGAATGCCATTTTGCACTTCCTCCGAAGAGTAATTCCGAAACAACTTTTTTGTCAGCCAGTTCGCTTGTCGTTCTGTGGTAGCCGGTGTTTTGAAATGAAGAGATAACATCAATTTCATTACTTAGAGTGTCTGTTTGGTCGGCATTTCCGTCAATATTTTTATAGGAAATAAAGCCGGTTACATCCACATTGCCTATATTTATAGTTCCGCCGAGCCCTCGTAAAAATTGATTTTCGCCGGTAGAAGAATACTTTTTTACTCCGACATTAGATTTTTTGATGCTCATGACATTGGGCGATTTTCCGCCGTACAGCCCTGTCCCCGCAATAAGTCCTTGCCCTGTTCTTACACTGTAATCGCCTATACACAACGATTTTATTCTTCCGATATCTCTCAATTCAAGATGTGCCGTATAATGGTCGAAGCCTTGCTTTTGAGAGCCGGTAAAGAATTCTTCTCCGGGGTCTTTTTCTCCGACTACACCCAGCAAAATTTTCTGTTTATAACTGTATTGGTATCGGGTATAATATCTCATGGAGTTTCCCAAGTAGCGAGTATCTCCCGGTTCATCGGGTGGGGTATAGCCTTTTTGTTGCTGAATGTAGGATTGGGTACGAAAAAAAACGTTGTGTCTGCCATACCTGAGTGCATTTCTTAATTTGATTTTCTTTTCCGGCTTTTGACCCTCAAGGGTAACAAACGGCAGAAGGTTGTATATGTCAGATTGAGAAAAGGTTTCTAATCTTCCCAGTTCGTATAATGTTAAAAGGTTGCCGTAATTGTGTCGGTAGTTTAGAAGCTCTTCAATTTGGAAATCATTAAGAAACAGAATGCGTTCCAGATCGGCTCGTGAGGCTTGGTTTAGATTTAACGGCTGAGCAGCAAAAAAATAAAGGTCTTCTGCCAACTTTGTGTAATCCAGTTCTGTGTCGCTGTTTTCGGCAATTTGTTCTATGAGTTGCTCAACGGCTTCGTTTTTTTTATCCGTTTGTGCTGCGGCCGGAATAGTCAGGGCAAGGGCAAGAATTACCGGAAGGGACTTTAATTTTAATACCGAGGCAATCTGTATCAGCATACGTGCAGCTGAAATTGTCCGGGGAGAAGAGGAGTATTGTTGGACTTTAAAGCGGTAACCCGTTATTTTATAAATAGAATTGTGATCTTCAGAACATCTCGTTGTGTCAATAGCCATATTCTTTTATCGTAAGTTATAAGTGACACTGTTTAAACATTTATGAAAAATGACGAACAGTTTAAAAATCAAAAGTAATCATTTCTTGATGATTTTTTTAATACTCCGTTTAAAATTCAGGACTTTTTCCGCCAAAGAAGTCATTACTGAAATTTACTAACCGTAATTTTTCGGTAGAGCGTGTAAATGCCGTGTACAGCCACCTTAGAAATTCTGTATTAATCATATCTTTGGTCAGCCAGCCCTGATCAATAAAAACAGTACTCCATTGCCCGCCTTGGGCTTTATGACAAGTTACGGCATAACCGTATTTTACTTGCATGGCGTTAAAATACGGATTATCTTTTATTTTCTTAAACAGTGTTCTCTTATTGTTTATTTCAGGATAATCTTCGGCTATTTTATGGTATAATTTCTTAAAATCTGCTTGTGAAAGCGAGGCTCTTTCCGAATGTAAAGTGTCGAGTAATATTTTTGAATCAATTTCTGCATTGTCAAAGTCAGGAAATATGAGTCGAACATCGGCAAAGCGAAATCCGTAACGTTCTTCGTAGCCTTTAACGGTAGCAATTTCGGCAATATCTCCGTTGGCAATAAATTCGGTATTTTCAATTTCTTCGGCCCAAAAATAATTATTTTTTACAATCATGAGCAGGTCTCCCGCCGTTATCTCATCTTCGCGATAAAGTACGGTTTGTCTTATGCCTTGGTTAAAACGATTGGCTCTTTTATTGGAACGACAAATAATTGTAACGTCTTTTTCCCCGTGCTCCCCGTAGGCTTGGTCAATTTCTTCCACAAGTTCTCTGCCTGAAACTCGCGTGATATCTGAAAAGTTATCTAACTCTATTTGCGGAAATTCCGGCAATGTGTCGTGAGGTTGCAGGCTGTTTAATAAGTTTCTGATGTTTGTAGCATTATATAAAATTCCTGATTCTTTGGCCTGACGAATAATTTCAGTAAGCTCGTGTTCTATAACGTTTTTCCCAAAACCCTCCAGTTGGTTTTTATCCAAGGCAGGGCTCAAAACTGAATGAACGGGAGGAAGCTGTGCCGTGTCACCTGACAACAGTAATTTACACCCTTTGCCGTTATAGACATACCGGATGAGATCGTCGAGCATGTTTCCGCTTCCGAACACTGAATTCTCTGATGCACTGTTTATCATCGAAGCTTCATCAATAATAAAAAGAGTATTGGTATGCAAATTTTTATCCAATTTAAACTTTCCGAAACCGTCATGAGAAGATTGTTTGCGGTATATTTTTTTGTGGATGGTAAAAGCATTTTTTTGGGCATATTTGCTCAACACTTTTGCGGCTCTTCCGGTGGGTGCCAACAGTACAGATTTTAGTTTGAGTTCCTTGAAGGCTTTTACCAGAGCCCCGATAAGTGATGTTTTTCCGGTGCCGGCATAGCCTTTGAGCAGGAATACAGCGTCATTTTTGTTTGATTGTATAAATTCTGAAATACTGTTGATCACAATTTTTTGACCCTCAAGCGGTTTGTGTTCAAAAGTGCTTGTAATAATATTTGATATATATTTGTTGAGCATAGATTGGCAAAGAACAGAATTTTTATGAAAAAAAATAATTAAATCACTATTTTTTTTTACTTTTGTGTACAAACAATAAAAAACGAATAAAATGATGGTATTTAAGCTCATATTTTGGATTGTAGTTGCTATTGCTACACCAATTTTAATTTATTTTATAGGGTCTAAAAGTAAATTGTTGAAAATTGGTTTGCAGGTTGTATTACTCGGAGCTATATTTGTACTGGGATTTATGCTGTATGAAAGTATTATGGAACCCATTCATTTTGAGAAAAAGAAGATAAAAAGAGAACGTGCAGCCGTGTATGAACTTATGCAAATAAGAAAGGCACAAATTGCATATAAAAAGGAAAATGGTAAATATACCCCCAGTTTTGATTCTTTAATAAATTTTGTTATGTATGATTCGTTGACGGAAATAAAACGATCCGGTGAGATTCCCGACAGCTTGTTTCTTCAAAATAATAATGTGAGAGCAAAAGCTGAAAAGCAAGCATTGGAAATGGGCCTTATCAGACGAGATACGGTAAAGGTAGGAACAAGAGATTCTCTGTTTAAAGACTATAATATTGAAGACTTGGGGAAAGTCCCGTTCACTGAATCCGGTCAGAAATTTGAACTTGATACCATTACGAAAGAGTTCGGGGGTATCAATATTAATCTTTTTCAGGCTCATGTCTATTATGAGAATTTATTTGAAGGACTGAATAAGGATCTGATTGAAAATTTAAAAGACAATGCCGAACGGAATGATAAGTTTTTAGGCTTTAAAGTCGGTTCGTTGAAAGAGAATAATAATAACTCAGGAAACTGGTCTAAGGAATTAGAGCTGAAGAAGTAATCATTACAATTAAGACAAAGGAACGGAAACAAAATAACTTTGCCTAACTATCATAATTTATTTCGTATCCGTTCCTAAACATATTTCCGCAGGTAAGTTGACTTGCGGATTTTTTTTTGATGCTGAAAAGCTGTGCATTGGTTTAATAGGTACCGAAGAAATCGTTTTTTTTAATGTCTACTTTGCCAATTTTTGGTATAAAGGCAGTTGAGGTTTTGAGTCGGCAATTCTTGTAAGGGGAAGATTAAAAAGTTTGTTTCGCCAAAGCAAAAAACTTTATTATTGCAATAAACAATTAATCCGTTGATTATTTTTTGGAAAGAGGCATTTTTTTTGTAAAATTGTTAAATGTATTTTACATCACATTCCTTTCAGATAAGAATGATTACCAAATTCTATACCCATGAAAAATATTTCATTTTTTAGTGATGATTTCTCAGTAGGAAGTACTTCCGGATACAACCTATCTCTACAAGCCGGAGAACATTCCTATGCATACTCTATTTTGGACTTTGTAAGAAATCGGTATGTTGCCGTCAAGTATCAGGCCTACGACAAAAAATACAGAGATAAGCCGTTTTACGAAAAAATGGAGATAATAATAAAGGACGACGCTTTTCTGTCAAAGAATTATAAGAGTATTAATTTTGCATATATTTCTTCGAAAAGCATTTTGGTGCCAACTCCGCTTTTTTCTAAAAAGAATCTTAAAACACTCTTTAAACATAATCAACCTTTAGCGGATACCGAAGAATTACATTTTAATTACCTTGAAAGTATTGATGCCTATAATGTTTTTGCTTTGCCATCGCAGGTAACAACGTCTATGGTGAATAGATTTCCGGAAATTAAGTTTTTTCATCATGCCACTTCTTTTATAAATCAAACGATTGAAGAGGAGAAATTAATGAAATTTAAATTGCCTTTTGTTCGTGTTCATTTGAATAAAGGTTTTTTTGATCTATTAGTTATTATCTCGGATAAACCGGTTTTGTATAATACTTTTTTATATAAAACAGATGCTGATATTATTTACCACATACTGAGTGTAATGAAACAGCTGGAGATTAAACCCGTTAAAAGCCATGTGAGACTTTCCGGTTCGATTGAAAAGGACAGTGCGCTTATAACTCAAATGAAAAATTATATGGCTTCACCTGAAATTCTTAAGCCTCGAACTTCTATGGCTTTTGAGTTTAATGAAGTGGATGAGCATCAGTTATATAATGTTCTGAATTTACATAAATGCGAATAGTTAACGGAAAATATAAGGCCAAAAAAATTCCGGTGCCTAAGAATTTTAAAGGCAGACCGACCACCTCTTTTGCCAAAGAGGGCTTGTTTCAATTATTAAGAAACCGGTATCATTTTGAAAATTTAGATGTTTTGGATTTGTTTGCCGGATCGGGGAATATAAGCTATGAGTTTATTTCTATGGCGGTGAAGTCGGTAACTGCCGTTGAACGAAATTCTTCTTACACACGGTTTATAAATAAGCAGGTTGAGAAGTTTTTTCCGGGTCAATTAAATATGATTACTGCCGATGCCTATACTTTTTTGAAAAAAGGCGGCTTGCAGTATGATGTAATTTTTGCCGATCCGCCGTATGACGACGAAAAATTAAAAGATATACCGGATTTGGCTTTGAATAATGAATCGTTGAAAGAAAATGCAATGGTAATTGTAGAACATTCAGACAGCAATGATTTCTCCGATCATTTGAATTTAGTAGAGTCAAGGCGTTTTGGAAAAGTAAATTTCAGTTTTTTTCAAAAAAAGTAAATTTATTGTCTTATTTTTTTGGTGGTAATAAAATAGTTTTTACTTTTGCAACGCTTTCAGAAAAAATAACCGGTCCGGTAGTTCAGCTTTGGTTAGAATGCCGGCCTGTCACGCCGGAGGTCGCGGGTTCGAGTCCCGTCCGGACCGCTTAAAGAAAGCAAAAAATCCTTACAAGTTTACTTGTGAGGATTTTTTTATTTTATGCCTTTCCGACTTGCTCAATAATTATTATCTTTTTGTAAAAGACGGACTCAGTGCTTGTATAGAAATTCAGTTTACAATTTATACAAGGTTAATTTGTTTATTTTCAAGATTATTGTGGAGCAATATAGTACCCATAGCCGTCAAGCTAAAACGTTAATTAGTTGAATTACAGTCTGTATTAAGTTGTAATTTTGATTATTTTCCGGAGGTTGAGCGGAGCCGAAACCAGTTTTTGCTATTTTATGAGATCGGTTTCGACTTCGCTCAACCTCCGAAAGTAAAAAAATATTGCTCTAACAAACTGAATATGTGTTGTTTATATCTTAACTTGACGGCTATGATATAGTACCCTCACAAAACCGGACAGTTATAAAGCTTGAATTGTTCCGGAGAGTATATATTCGGTGAAATGCCATAGGTAATCAAAAAAAATATGACCCTTAATAAAGTATAGTATCAGATAAAGCAAAACAAACTGAAGCCGTTAACCGACCACAGAAGTCTATTGCAATACTTTAGGTTAAACCTTGACTGAGTATCGTAGAAATACAGCAATAAAACCGGTATTACAGTCAAACACTCAGGTCTCTATTTATTCTGCAAAAATTCCTTAAGAATATCCATTTGGGGCATATATTTCACAAAAAGGGCGTAACTTGTAAACAGTAACATGACAAAAGACAGAACGCCCAATAAAACCACAAAGTTTGTACGCTTTGTATTTTTCTTCAACTTCTTGGTCAGGGTATTCAAGCGTGTGTCTGCCCTTAAAGCTTGCATATTGTTTTGAAGTTGGCGTATTTGGGTTTGTATTTCGCCGGTATTGATGGTAATCTTGTCCAAGCGTTCCGGAAAGTTTACATGGCTTATTCTTTCGGAAAGTTTTCCGGTAGATTCAGCAAGTTCCAAATAATTAGCCAGTAATTTATTGACTTCGGCCATTTGTTTTTCATGAGAGCTTGTAAGTTCTACATTGCCTTGGTGTGTCTCTTTGGAGAGTTGTTTTATTTGATCTGTATTCTTTTTGTTGATATCAACAATATCCGTTTTCAACGCTTGAATTTCTTTGTTGGTTTTCGCCATTTCTTTTTGATGGCTGTCTGTAAGCGTTTGGATATTTTTTAAAGAGGCCTCGGAGTTTTTGTCCAAAATGTCTTTGGTCTGTTTTTTTAACGCATCTAAATGCTCAATATATTTGCTTTGTATTTCCTTTACGGATTTGGTTACCTGACTCGCAATACTTTCTGCTTTATTAATTTGGGTAACTGCACTTTCTATACCTTGCAATTCCTTTTGAAGTCTGGTTAGTTCTTTATTAATTTGATCTTTCATAATTGGGGTATTTTTAGAATATAAAAGTAAACGAAATTTTAATAAGGTTCAAAGTTTATTAATGTCTTTTCTGAATTGCGACCTTATTAATTTAGATGAATTAAATCTTTAATTTAGATGTGAATGGGTAAACAATTTACACATTCGTCATATTTATTTTTCAGTACTGAGTCCCTTTAAAAAACTTTTATTAAACGCGCTCAATCGTTCCGTATGAGTTTTCAAGTATATCAGCGGGTCTGTTTTTTCTTTAAGATCTTGGTTGTACTTGTACAAAATATCCAGAAAAAGCTGCTTTCGCCTTATGGTTTCTTCATAATCTAAATTTTCTTCCTTTTCCATATGGTCAAACCCTAAATACAGTCTGTTGAATGCTGTGTCAAATTCTTTCTGAGTTTTTTGTTTTCTGAATCGGGCAAAAGCATTCAGTAATAAAACGATGTAATTAGCAGGATGAATTTTTTGAGCTTTATCAGAAGACAGGTACAGATGCTCTATTCGACTTTTTAAATATTCGGCTCTGTATATAAACAGCATAACCGTGTCAAAATCACCGGTTTCAAAATTTTCAGTTTCGTCAATTATACTGGGTTTCCCCAAGGGGTTTAAGTATTTCGCTTTAAACACAGAGTGGAAATAATTCCTAATCTCCGACCGTCTGGTATATTCATCATTAATACGACTTAAGGCTTGCGACCAAAGAACCATGTTTTCTGCTTGCTCGGTGTCTCGTTCTCTTATTTCTCTGTAGCTGAAATTTATAACATAGTTTAAGATCTTTCTTAACAGGGATTTGCCCGAATAATTTTCCACTTGTTCAAATATCTCTTCCGCTTTTTCCTCGGCTAATTGTCTCATTAAGAAGTGCTTCAATCGGCCTTTGTAATAAGAGTCGGTATGTTTACTGAATACAATAGTCAGTTTATGTGTATTTCGGTCTGTGATATAATCATCTACAATGCCGAGTTCAATCAATCGGCTGACAGCTAAAATTGATATTGTATAATTTCGATACTGCGAATAAAGTTGTTCGAGTGAAACCTGCAAATCAATTTTTTTATTGACAACATTTATATTGCATCGTTGTTTCAGTTTTCGAATAAAATCTTTTTTAGAGTCTGAGCCTATAATTAATTGTTCAATTTCGGTTACATCGGCTTCGTACCGGCTGTGTGTTGCCAGTAATTCTATTACCGTTTCTTTTACGCCGTTGTGGGAGTATAAGTCAATAAAGCTTGAGTTGCCGACTTTCATTTTATTCAACCTGCTTTCAAGTCCGGCCACGGTATAAGCATTATTTGTTGTATGGAAATGTTTCAGAAGCTCTATGGGGCTTTCGGAATGTTTTTTTATTTCATTTATCGTAAAGTTCAATACCTGCAATGATATTTTATTATTAAAATCGCCTTCTCCGATTTTGGTGATATTTTGTTCAAAATCATGATACCCGTATGTTTTTACACCACTTCCCACATAAAGTTTTGACGGGTTATTTTCGGGTAGGGCAAAGAGCTTGGTTTCAATTTCAAATTCATTGTAAAGGGCGCTTTCCAATTCTTTTGCCGGCGTAATTTTAGGAATATTAATCCGGTCAAATAATTCGTCAAGGGTCGTGGTTTCCTTTTCTCTTCCTATGAATCGCAGGCTCATTTTTTGTGCCCTGACGAATAAATCGGGCGTGGTTTTTATCATTTGTTCCAGCACTTCCTGTTTTCCGTCTTCGGTGGCTGTATCAGTTACCTCTGTTGTATTGAGTTCGGTTGTGTCGTTTAAAATATAAACACGGGAATCTGAATAGGACGAGTCAAATTTTCCGAGCAAGCGATAAAATTCCTCTGCATTGGGCAGTGTATTAAATACGATGATTGTTTTTAGATTTTTAATTTCAGAGCCATAGATAATATGCTCGGTTGCCAGCAGAACATCACAATTATCGTCTTTAAAATCAGCATAGTTCGACTTGGAGTTCGAATAATCATCAGTATTGAAGTTTGCCGAATCAAATAGTCCGGTTTCCGTAAAGCTTGCTATGTTGAGATCTGAAAATTTCTCCGACAATATTTTATGAGAATCGAACAAGTTCTGAGAATAGTTGTTTCCGTAGGAGTTCTTGAACGGATAAATGACTAAAAGTTTCTCTTTCTCTGAAAGCTTTGTAATCAGCGTCTCCAGTTCTTTTTGTTTGTTCTCAAAAGCCTTACGTAAGATTATCCCTTTATCTGAAATTCCTTTTTCTTTTGCAGTAATTGTCTTAACATCAATATTGTGTATCGCTTCTTTTTTATTGATTACGGTATCAAGGCCGACTTCACTTTTAATGTCTTCAATTATGGAGTAATCGGAATGAATGGTTTCGGAGAAAATCGGTAAACCATAGCCTTCGGATTTAAATAATTTTTCGCAAAGCGGTTTAATTCCTTTATTTGCAGGGTTAAACGCAGAACTGAATTCAGAAACTGCAGAAATATCGGTACAAAAGACGGAAGAAAAGTTGAGCTTATTTTCTTTAATTTGTTGCACTGTTTCACGAAATACCCGTGTTCGAATGTAATCTGTTGTAACCAATAAAAAAATAGCTTCTCCGTTTTGGAGGAGTTTTCTTACATAGTTTTTTTCTTTGAGTTTATGTTGGATTCCGTTTAAATAAAACGAGGCTTGGATACCCAATTTTCTTATTTCGTCAAAATAGTCGAGCATGCTGATATTATTGGAAAATAAATAGACTGAAATTCCCGGATTTAGCAAGCTGTATATTATATTGGAGGGTCTTGGTTTGGAATTTGTCGATTGTAGAACAACCGTATTTTGCCCGATAAGATTATTTATACAGGTTTTCATTTCAAACCGGCTTAAAGCCGGGATTCTCAAAATGTTTTGACTGAAAAGGTTTAGAGCCTGTCTTCTTGGTTTTTCATTTTCTTCGTCATTGCTGAAAAAAGAAAGGGTGTTGCCGAAATAAAATTTATGGTTTGACTTTTTGAAATCCACAGAATGAATGGTAATCGAAGTTTTTGCTGAGTTCTTTGGAAACTTATGGATTGCTGAGCCATTATTCAGCATGGAAATATCCAATAATAAATCGTATTTTTTTTCGGACTTAAACTCATCCATTAATAAGGTCTCTTTTTTGCATGCTTTGTGCAATTTCGCATCGGCAAATTCAGAATTGGTATAGATGTCAAGTTCCGTATCAGGAAATCTTTTTGATATACCTTGTATTTGACAAATCAAGTCAAATTGTTTTTTCAGATCATGTACAGCAATGTATGCCGCAGGAACATCACGCTCTATAACTCCTATTGTCCACTTTTTGGAATCGGGATTTAATTTTTCCGAAAAAATACATTCGGTAATAATTTTTTGTATCCTTGCAATGGCAATAGGGCTGAGTACATATTGCATGGCATTTTTCCCGGATGTATTTCCGTACAACGGGAGTTCAAAATTTTTCTTCAACCGGTCAAAATAATCATTAAAAGTGAAGTTTTCAAATTCAGCAACAGCCTCTTCTTCAACCTCTTTTTTAATGTAAATATATTTGTATTGAAACCTTTCGGCCAATGCTTTCTTTTTTTCAATAGCCAAGAAATCCATACCGGCTTGGCCGGCTTCAGGATCGGTTTCAATAATCAGACCTTTTATATTCCGGTAGGCTTTGGGCAAGTCAATGATGAAATCCGGCGTATAATTCGCCGTGTTTTCTTCGTCCTGAGTCAAGTTTGTGTAATTTTTCGGAATTATTCTGGAAAAAGAATCCTTATTTTTTATAAATAAATGACGAAATGCTTCGTCGGTTTTTTCAACCAACAAATTTATAACTTCTTGGTTGTAGATTTGCCTATTTCCTCGCAGACTGCGCTTATTGTACTCCGCATTCGAATCTACCGTGTAAAGTGCCGCTTCTGCGTCAGTTTTAATTTCCGAGTCCGTAAAGGGAAAATTTATTTTGTCCGAAAGCGTTGTTCGCTCGGTTTGTTTGAGGTATATAGAGAACAGCTCTTCAATATAAACCGACGGCCTTGTTGTTCTCCCTCTGGTGATAATATTGTGTAAAACCCCGGTTTGCGGATGAATTGATGCATAATTCTGCGGAAATTCAAAAGAGGTTTCAAATTGTGAAAGCTTTTCCAGTAAAGGCTTTATTTCGTTTTTGTAGTGAGTTTTATCGAATAATGACTTTACCGAATCAAACACATAACCGGCATGTAATTGGCTCATTTTAAAGGGGTATAAATATTAATGTAAAGTAAAGGTGCAAATTATATCAGCAAGATACAAATTTTTTTATTCTTTTGTATTGACAGTTACCTCTTTGAGGCTTTTTTTATTAAGAGAAAAACTGTTCTTTTGTAGAAATAATATTCTAATGAAAGAGTTTATCCAATGGTTCAAAGACCATCACGTTCCGTGTTTATTTAAGGAGACTTTCGGTTACGATTGTCCCGGCTGTGGCGGTCAATCGGCATGGGTTCTTTTGTTGGAAGGCAAATTTATTGAAAGCTTTTATACCTATCCGCCCTTGGGATTTGTTATTGTATTGTTGTTGTTTTTCTTTGTACATATTACTGTAGATATCCGAAAGGGGGATATAATTCTTCGGTGGATATTTCGGCTTACGGCTTTTGTTGTTTTGCTGAGCTATGTTTTCAAAATGACGTTTTAACGGAACTTAAGCACTTAAACAAGTTTATTTGTATTTTAATTTAATTAAACTTTATGCGTTATATAAATACTCTTGAATGTAGTTTAAGAAGGTTAATAACAGATTGAATATTAGATAAATAACATTTTTTACTTTAAAACTTTATACTTTTTATACAGAACTCTGTATTTATTTTAAAAAAGTTCCGGTAAAAATGATTTATAACTAATTTTCAAACCTTTACAGTAACTCATCAGCTGTTCCAATGTCGCTTTGTATTTGTTTGTTTCTATTAGTAATATTGTATTTTCATTCAAGCCTGTTTGTATAATTTTATCTTGTATCGTGTATTTTTCTTCGTTCTGTTTTGCTGTATTGACAAAATTTCTTAATTCTGTTATTTGTAAATTTTGTATTTCTTCGTCTGTTTCATAATATTCATCAGAAGCTGCAATGTCGCTTTCTGTTTGTTTAATAGAAATAGATTTCCCGACAAAAGATTTTTTTCAAATCATCAATGCTTAATGATTGAATGTAATTTTCTTCTTGTTCGGCAGTATTGTATCTTAAATTATTAATTTCCATCTGTTTCGCTGTATGCCGTTATTACAATTATATTGTTATACTTATTAATTCTGAATATAACGGTTAAATGTTCAGATTTATTTATCAATTTGTCGTTTTTTTGAACGGGAACAAATCCGGTTATAATAAAACTGTCTTTAAATTGTTCTTTACTCTCAAATATTTTATAATTTTTGATTCTGAATAGATAGTTTATTGCCAAAAATGAAATATTTCGTTTTTTGAATACAATGTTTTCGGCAATATGGTTTAAGTGTTTTGGCAACCATTTAAAATGTAACTCTTTTATTTAAAAGTTTATTTTTTCTTTGCAAAAATAAAAAGTTATAATTCTATCATTTTGTATTTCTTATTGTTGTCCAAATGAAGTATATCAAAATTCCAACTAACGCCAAAATTAATTGTTGATTATCAATTGTTTATAAATTCTGTTGTTTTTTCCTCGCATTAGTAGAGCCACGCTGCGGCGTGGCTCTACTATCATCATTTATTTCGTATCCGTTCCATAAAAATATTATTTACCGGGAAAGTTGGGTTTGCGTTTGTTCATAAATGCTGTAGTCCCTTCTTTAAAATCTTCAGTTCCGAAACATTTCCCGAATTCATCCACTTCGGCCAAAAATCCGTTTTCTTGTTTTTCGTAAAAAGCATTAACACAATTGATAACTCCGGCAATGGCCACCGGGGATTGTTTCATTATTTTTTCGGCTAATTTTTGCGTAGCTTCCGTGAGTTTTTCCGGTGCAACAACTTGATTAACCAGTCCGTATTTTTCAGCAGTTGCCGCATCAATTAGTTTACCGGTCATTAACAGTTCCATCGATTTGCCTTTGCCTATAAGTTGTGTCAGGCGTTGTGTGCCGCCGTATCCGGGAGTAACTCCAAGGCTCACTTCGGGCTGACCGAATTTTGCATTATCTGAAGCAACACGCAGATGACAAGCCATAGCCAATTCCAGACCGCCTCCCAGAGCAAATCCGTTAATGGCTGCCAATACCGGCTTGGTTGATTCTTCAATCATCTTGAAAATTTTATGACCGTTTCCGGAAAGCTCTTTGCCCTCAGCCACACCAAAATCCGCAAATTCTTTTATGTCAGCTCCGGCGGCAAATGCTTTGTCGCCACTCCCTGTAATTATTATAAGCCTTACATTATCATTTTTAACTACATCTTTCATTATTTGCTCCAAGTCTTCGAAAACTTGTTTGTTTAATGCATTGAGTTGCTTAGGCCGATTCAGGGTTACTTTTAAAATGTTGTTTTCAATAGTTGTATTAATTGTATTGTAGTTCATTTTTATAAAATTAATTGTTAGAGTGGTAAAAATATATATTATTGAGCGAAAGCCCTAAATTTCAGAAAAATTTGTTTAAACTCATTTGAAGATGTAGAGTTTGACTCAAAAATTA
>JAYEIA010000034.1:0-3610 GCA_034659855.1 Bacteroidota bacterium | reverse complement strand
CATCCCGAAGGCGAACACCAAACCAATAAAGGGTACATCAGCTACGATAACCGCCGACGGGTAATTGTCTTCAGGCAATTTAACAATGAAGGCTATGTAAATACCTACCTCTTGAATGATTCCCTTTCGGCAGATTCTGTTTTTGTTTTCGAAACAAAGTCTATAGAGAATTTTCCGCCGGGAGGAAAAGCACGCCTGACAATAAAACTAATCGGACAAAATCAAATAGAAACAAGTTTTGATGTTTCTTTTCCTAACAAAGGATATTCTTGTTTCGGAAAAAATAAATTAGTTAAAACAGACACAAGAATGAACAGTAAAAGCCTATAAATGGTACAAGCGAATACGGAAACAGTTTCCACATTTATTTTATCATTGGCAAGTTGGTTACTAAGTTTAAAATCTTTAGATTTGTATAAGAAGAGCCGTATGACGGGAGACTGTCACGTACGGTTCTGTGAGAGGCTTGCGGTGAAATTCCGCTTGTCTACTTGACTACTAACCGTTAAACTCCCACCTACAAAGTTCGGAGTAGAAAATAACAAAGCATGTTAAAGCATGGAGAAAGAAAGTGAAATGCAACTAAGAATCAGCTAAAAGTGGTCTAAAGAAACGAGGAAACTATAAACCTTTTGAACAGTATGGTTTGAGTTTTATGATTTTTAATTCGTCTGTTACAAAACGGTTTGGTTCTTTTCAAGGAAATTGTTGGTCGTTATATTTAGTTTCGGCATATTTTTTGCTGAGTCATAATTTTATGGCTATAGTTTAGAATAGAGATGTTTTTTTAATGTAGTGATTATAAGGCTTTTATAGGATAATATTCAAATTTTCGGAGGTTGAGCGAAGTCGAAACCGGTTTCGGGGCTTGTTTTGCAAACAACATGCTCAACCTCCGAAAAAGCAACTTCATTCCTTATTTTTCCGAAATCCACTGTGGTCGCTGACAGCAGAATACTCAAAACTTGCAATGAGATGGATATTGAAAATAGTTCAACCTATCAGAAAACCAACAAAGTAATACACTATTAATCAATGGTTTATATAACTATTCAAAAATCATGCAAAATCACTACCAACATTTTCCTTGAAAAGAGCCAAGGGTTTTAATAAATTAAATCTCCTTAATCGCTCGCAACCCATTTTATAGCTTCCAAGGCATTGTCAAAGTATTCTGTTTTAATTTCTGTTAGTGGGTTGCTTGCATTGGCTTGTTCTATGGAAATATCCAGAAAAATATCTGATGAAACTAAAAAGGCAGCCTTTTTTACTTTGTTAACTAATTTGGGAGCAGTCATTTCACCCAACCATTTTTGCAGGTCAGTGTTAATGAGCATGTCAATATTCTGGGTATCAACAATAAATCTGTCAGTATCCTCATGGAATTTTGACAGGAATATTTTCATTTCTGTTTTATAGTCCTCGTCAGTCATCTCATTATTGATATTATGCCATTTTTGCTCCATGAGATTTAAATCTTCATGGTAGCTGAGAGTTGTAAACTTTGATTTGTAAATTTCTTGCTTCATATTATTTTGATTTTAGCAATACACAAATATATAAAAATTTACCGGCTTATGGCTAAGAATAGCACAACAGTAATCAAGGGCTTTTATCTTCCCCCTTAGCCCTAACTCTTTACTTTTCCCCCTCACCCCTGAGATTGCCTTTATAGTTTTCAGCAAAATAAACTAATTTGTCATACCAGTCTTGCCCGAATTTTCTTATCAGCGGTTCTTTGGCAGACTTGTACAGCGGAATATTCTTGAGGTCTCCCAAAACTCGTCCGGCTTCACAAATACTCCACGAGTGATAGTTTACGGCGGTATTTATTTTATGTTGTTCAATCCGAATGGGGTAGAGGTGGCAAGAAATTGGTTTTTTGTATTCGATTTCTCCTGCTCTATAGGCTTTTTCAATGGCACACAAAGCTGTCTTGTCATCAGTAAATACGGCATAAGCACATTCTTTATTATTTACCAAAGGGGTTACAAAATCGCCGTCGTCGTCTTTGGTATATTTGCCGATGGATTCAATGGCCTCAATTCCCGGTTTACGCATGTATTTTTTTACAATGGGGTAAATGTCATCCAAAATCCCCAATTCATTTTCGTCCAGAGGAGCTCCGCTGTCTCCTTCAACACAGCAAGCACCTTTGCATGAATCAAGTTTGCATTCAAAACGTGCTTCTACTATGTCATCCGAAATTAATGTATGGTCTATTTGAATCATAAAGATTATTTAAAGTTGAAACTGCAAGTTGGCCGGTGAATATACTTTAAATGGTTTAATTATTTAATGATACAATACCTTGCTGTTTAACAAATACACTCTTTGTGAAAATCAAATTATTAACCGTTTAAAGTATATATATTGAATTATACAGCTAAAACTTACTTGCAGTATCTGATAAAAATGAAATGAGAAATCATGAACTTTAACTGACAAGAATATTTCCGGTCATATCTTTCGGAATATCAATATCCATTATGCGGAGTATACTCGGCGCTACATCAGCAAGAATTCCGTTTTTTACCGATGTGGTATCTTTGTCAATAACAATGCATGGCACAGGATTTAGAGAGTGAGCCGTGTTTGGGCTTCCGTCCGGGTTTACGGCGAAGTCGGCATTTCCGTGGTCGGCAATAATCATAACTGAATAGTTGTGCTCTGTGGCTGTGGTTACAACCTCTTTTACGCATTGATCCACGGTTTGTACCGCTTTTTTAATGGCGTCGTATATTCCGGTATGGCCTACCATATCTCCGTTTGCAAAATTCAGGCATACAAAGTCTTGTTGCTCTGTTTTAAGTTCGGCTGTTAATTTTTCGGTAACTGTGGGCGCACTCATTTCAGGTTGCAGATCGTAGGTGGCAACTTTTGGCGAAGGAACTAAAATTCTTGATTCTCCCTTGAACTTCTCATTCTTTCCGCCGGACATAAAAAATGTAACATGAGCAAATTTTTCAGTCTCTGCTATGCGGAGTTGTTTTTTTTCGTTTTGCTCTATTATTTCGCCGATAGTATTTTTGAGTTTTGCTTTGTCAAAAACGACTTTGATGCCTTCAAAATTTTCATTGTACTGCGTCATGGTCAAATAATGCAGAGGAAGCGTTTGCATCCCGTGTTCGGGCATATCTTTCTGGGTTAGTGCTGTTGTGATTTGTCGCAAACGATCGGTTCTGAAATTGAAACAGAAAACCACATCGTCTTTTTCAATCCGTGCCAACGGGTTATTGTTGTCATCCGTCATACAAATCGGTTTTATGAATTCATCGGTAATGTCTTGGCTGTATGATTTTTCTATCGATGAAATAATATCTTGAGACGATTCCCCTGTTCCGGCAGTCATTAAGTCGTAGCCGAGTTTAATTCTGTCCCAACGCTCGTCTCGGTCCATGGTATAGTACCGCCCGACAAGGCTTGCCAATTGAACCTCAGAATTCTTAAGTTTACTGTTGAGCTGCTCAATGTATCCTTTGCCGCTTTTGGGGTCGGTGTCTCGTCCGTCAGTAATAGCATGAATAAAAGTATTCTTGAGTCCGAAGCTGTCGTTTATTTTACACAATTCGTAGAGATGTTCTTGGGAAGAGTGTACACCGCCGTCGGA
>JAYEIA010000033.1:0-3625 GCA_034659855.1 Bacteroidota bacterium | reverse complement strand
TCATAGTGCGGACTTCCTATTTCTTTAACATCTCCTCTGTATTTAACAAGTTTCTCAGCATCTGAGTCCATAATAAATATCGACTGCTTTGCCCCCGAAAACACAACATCAAAAGTATCATCACTGCGCTGCTCCAATCTAAGTAATGACAGCACCATGCCATCCTTGTTTTTAGTGTCCCTATCCGAAAAAAGGGCATACACTCTTTGATGAAGCTCTGTCAATATATTTTTGGGCTCATACTCATTGTTCTTGTTAATAATATCATTCAATAACCAATTGCCCACAAAAGACATAAACGCTCCGGGTACACCATGCCCCGTGCAATCGACTACTGCAACGAAATCAAATTTCTTCCGACTCAATTTCACTTGGGTGAACCAAAAGAAATCCCCCGAAACGATATCCTTTGGTCTGAATAATATAAAAGATTTATAAAAGTTCTCCAAAATACCCAAACTTGGCAGTACGGCTGACTGTATGGCTAAAGCATAGCGAATACCCGATTCGATTTGATAATTTTTATATTCAAGATTTCGGTTGGCAATATCAAGAGAACTTGTTTTCTCTTCCAATTTTTTCTTTTGGCTTGTAATTTCTAAATTTTTAACGGACAAAACTTTATTGGCCTCATGCTTTATTCTGTATGTCCGAACAACAAAATAAATAACAACAGCAAGAGATAAAACAGCAACAATACCTGCATAAATATAATACTTTTGTTTGCGCAGTTGACTTTCCTGCTCATTTAAAGATAATAATTGCTCCTCAATTAACGCTTGATTTTTCTTAATAAACTTTTTCTGCCGTTCCAATGTATTTTTTGCATTCTCAATTTCCTTTCTGTAATCTTCCGTTCTTTGCCTAATGCTCGCTTCTCGCCTCTTGCTCAAAAAGAGTGCTTCCTGTCCTTGAATAAGCAAAGCATCCTGTTGCTCCAATTTACGTTTACTATCATCAATCAAAGATTGCATTTTTCTTAAGCCCTCTCGTTGCTTTTTTAGAATATTTCTTTGCTCCAATATCTTATCACTCTGAAAACCAATCGCTTTAAGCTGCTCATTTAATCTACCCTGCTGTCGTTCAATCTGTTTTGTTTGGGCTTCTACTCTTGCCATTTCTCTTTTCAGCTTATCCTCCATTTCTTTATAAATAGAAATAATATCTATTTCACTTCCTCCGGATAACAACAGCTCTTGGGAGACTTTTATTTTAGCAGAAGAAATCATAATAGGACTCAGTTCAAAACTTACACTCCCCGATTCCGGAACAAAGTTTATCATAATAAAGTGCTCTTTCCTAAGCTCATCAGTAACTCTTAAAATACTTCGTCCCTCAGTCATCAGAACAATGTCGTCTATTCGATTGTTATATATTTTTTGTATAAACAATATATTGGTCTCCAGCTTATCCAAGTCAGTATAGGATACTTTTTTTATTTTTATTGGCTCAGCCTTTATCATTTTGCCTTCCAAATGGTTCTTTAATGCAGAATACATCAGTTTATCCGATTGTAAAACAGCGATAACAAACGATCCGGAAGATGATTCTTGAGGCCATTCAAGCGACTTTGCAAACTTATAGATGTAACCGATTTTAATTTCCTCCTCCGAAAGTTGAGCATAAGCGTCAGGCTTCAAAAGAAAAAAGAAGACAATAAAAATTAGCTTTATAAAAACAATTTTGTTACTAAGCACGTGTGTTATTAATTATTTTGGTACTACCTTTATCTTAATGGTTAAATATTTATATTATACAAAACACTGTTTAAATATAGTTGAAATATTGTTTAAATATTGCTTTTTTTGATTGATGCAATATAGTTACTCATTTTTACAGCTGTTTTTTTGCCTTTTTCGAAATATTTTCAACTTCTTAAATACAACATATTAACTACATATAAACTACGTTCAACTACATATAAACAAATTGCAAGTTATCATTAAATTCGTGATAGAACCATTATTTTTAAACTCAACATTACCGATAATCGTTAGAGAACGGTTCTGTAATCAAGAATAGTTCGCTGATCTGTCCAAACCCTGTATATTTTTTACCGGTAATCAATCTCAACAACAAAATCCCCGGTCAATTAACCATAGAAACAAAATATTGGGTTTCAAGCTTGGTCATCATTTATTTTAACCGATTAACCGTTCTCTTTGATTCAAAATTAACAATAAAAACCATCTTTTAAAAAGTATTCTTTTTTTTGGGTGGCAACAAACATTTTCTTAAATTTGCCGAACGTTTGCCCGAGTGGCGGAATTGGTAGACGCGTTGGTCTCAAAAACCAATGACAGCAATGTCGTGCCGGTTCGAGCCCGGCCTCGGGTACAAAAGTTCGATGATCATTTGATCATCGAACTTTTTTTTTCTCAAATAACAAGCACGAAACCAATAAACAGGACATTTTAAGTAGCTGAACAAATAGAAACGACACTTATATATTTTGTTTATTCCTGTATTTCAGGCGTTAGCAAAATTATTAATTGTTCATTATTAATTACTCATTACTTATATATAACTTTGCAAAACAAATTAAACAAACATTTGCGATATGATGATTTACAAAAAAATACCGTATTTAGTTCTTACAATTATTATTCTGACCATAGGATGCAAATCCAAAGAAATTCTTCCCGCCTACCCCGAACTTCCGGAGGCCGGCAGTAACGAAATTATTTCTCATGCGGCCTATACCCTTTCATACAGTGAAAATCACGAACAAGCTGAGTGGGTAGCCTACGAGCTAACCTCCAATGAAGCGGTCAGTGATTTGTTTGATCGTACCGACGACTTCAGAGAAGATCCTTTGGTATCTACAGGAAGCGCAGCGCTTTCGGATTACAGTGGTTCCGGTTTTGACCGCGGACACTTATGTCCGGCAGGCGACAACAAGTGGAGTGAAGAGGCCATGTCCGAAAGCTTTTTTATGAGTAATATGTCTCCCCAAGAACCGCAATTTAATCGGCAACGCTGGCGATACCTTGAAGCGCAAGTGAGAGCTTGGGCTGAAGAGTTTGATGGTTTGTACGTAGTTACAGCCGGTGTACTTAAAGGAGATCTAAATACAATCGGCGACAACCAAGTAGCCATACCGGAGTATTATTACAAAGTCATTATTGACCGAGAGGTCAGTAAAGGAATTGCCTTTTTAATGCCGAATATTAACCTGAACGATCAAAGTTTTCGTGACTATGCCGTTACCATTGATTCGATAGAAACGGTTACCGAAATAAATTTTTTTCCGTGGCTTACAAAATCAGAAGATAAAATTGAAACTAAAATAGATACGGCGCTTTGGGGATTTTCTTATTATTAAACTACATGCCTTAATTGAAGTACTGATATAATGTCATTGTAAGCTGAGTGTTCTTTTTTCCATCGTCATAAAATTACAGATTTTTTCATACGACGCACACGTTACAAACGTGCGCAAGCGAAGGGCATATTAAAAAGGAAACATAATTCGTAAAATGCTTGAAAGTTATAATTTGATATATGACGCACACGTTACAAACGTGCACGAGCGAAGGACATAAAAAAGAAACATAATTCGTAAAATACTTGAAAGTTATAATTTGATATATGACGCACGCGTTACAAACGCGCGCGAGCGGAG
>JAYEIA010000032.1:0-16872 GCA_034659855.1 Bacteroidota bacterium | reverse complement strand
TGGGAAACTTTATTTCTGTTGGATCGGAATAATTTCCGGAAGTGTCGGGTTGCATGTAGTATGCCTTGCCGTCGGAACCAAAAAATAAGGATTTGTCGGAGTTTTGAGTCACAGAATATATTGGTCGGGGACTTTCGTACAGAGATTGTTTTGACCAAACGGCTCTGTTGGTTGCCGTATCGGTGTGATAATTAATTTGTGAAACTCCTTTGAGCGTTGCCACATATAAAGAGCTTGTGTCTGCATCCGTACAAAAATCATTGATATAGATATCTTCAATGAGTTGATTTGCCGTGGTGTCGGTAATGCTGAAAATGCCGTAATCTGAAAATGCCAACAGCGTAGAATCGTTCAAATTGTAAAGCATTTTGCACTTGTCTGACAAGCCCTCTGCGGGAATAAACTTATAATCCACAGACTGAAGAATATAAGTAAGTTTCGGGGTGAATTTATAACCGTATTTCGCTTTTTTCTTAATGAGTATTTGTTTCTCCCTGTAATTTTTAATTTTTGAGAGTTTATAAACGCCTTCATTGGAGGCAACATACAAAGAATCCTTAAAATTGATGATGTCATTTAAATTTCCGTAAACGCCCGGATAGGAAGAATAGTTTTTTACTACTGAATTGATATTGCAACGGCTCAGCCCGTGCTGGTGTGCCAACCACAGACCATTATTTTTGTCAACGGCAAAAGCCGTGATTTCATCATCGGGCAGTCCGGTTTGGTAGTTGACGGTTTGTTGTATTTTTCCGTATATTCGGTCAACAAATACAGCACCGCCGGTCAGGGTTGTCAATACAAATTGGTTTTTGGAAAAACGTGCCCCGTTCCATAAAATATTTTCTTTCAAAAACTTTCCAATGTCTGTTTTTGTTGTAAATAATTTAAATCTCCGACCGGTAAAAATATAGATTTTGTTTTCGTTGGTTCCCAACAGCAGGCTGTATTTGTTGTAGGGTGCAGAAAACAGTATTTTTGAATTTTGAAATTGTTTGCCGGCAGACATTGGCTCCGGTGTACTGCCGTTTAATTTGTGCATTCCTTTGCCGACTATATTAATGTAAATTTGGTCTTTCAAAGCAAACAGACCGGCAAAATCACCGGTTTCATTGCTTGAGAGATGAATACGATCGCTGTCATCTGATAATGAAATAATATAAATATCAGATTGACTGTAAAAAATAACTTTCGCCGGTGTAAGTATTATTTTTGAAAAATTTTGTCCGCTGTCATTGGGTTTCTTCAACGACTTGTAGTGGTATGTGAGTGTGGAGTCCGGCCTAATGAAGCCGAAATCATTTTTAGCCGCCGTATATATTTTTTGTCCGGAGGAGTCTGCCAGAATATAGTTTACATTTGACGGGCTGTCATTGACAGAGCGCCAATAGTTTCCGTTAAAAAGAGCCACCCCTTTTCTGCCGGCAACATAAACATTGTATTTTTGGTCAAAAGTGATGCTTTTTATTTTGCTGCCGGTATAATTTTCATTGATATCAAAATTAACGATATGAGGATGACCGGTTTGTCCGAAACTGACCTGCGAAAGGATGAGAAAAATAAATACCGGGACGAGTTGAACTTTTTTCATCTGTTGTGTTTTGAATTTATGTAAAAATAATGAAAATTATTTGATGATATCAATCTTGATTATTCATGAATTTTCCAAAATTAAAGAAAAAGGTTTGACAATCATGAATTTACATTATAAATGCAGTTTTTTTATTTTGGAAGATACTCCCCAATAAATATCCTCAAACCGCTGTCTAAAAAGGGAGATGTGGTTTGCCATATATAATTCCTGCATTATGCAGGTCAAATTCCCCTGTAAAAATATTCACATAAATCTTCAGCGGTATTCTGTTTTAGTTCGGAAGAATCATGCAAACATTTTTTGGCTTTTTCGTACAATGCTGATAACTCAACTTCAGACAGCTTTTCCAAGGGAGTGTTTGTAATAACAGTGTATGCTTCAAAAGCCGTTTCAAATTTTTGATTACTAAAAACTTCAACAAAAATATTTAACTTTCCGGAATAATCCAGACCATTCATCCAGCAAGCCGATACCAGTTCTTTTTGTATCTCTCCGGCATTTATATCGGGCAAAGAATCGGCAATTATTTCACCTGCGGTTTGGTTTTTTAAGTGGCGAAACATTTGCAGAACTTTAGTCTTCAAATCTTTATTTTGAGTTGTTTTCAGCAACTCAATCATAGGTTTTGTAAATACTGAACTGCCTTTCTTCTCTATGGTTTCCAGTGCGTTTAAAATGGATTGATCATTGGTTGAATAGAGAGCTTTGAGTAAGCGTTCTTTTTCTTTCTTCTCCATAACTTTTAATTTTTAATTTTCAGCTCCGAATTTTCATTCATCAGCTTTTCCTTTAAATATTTTGCGGTATAAGATTCTTTTACATCAATGAGGTCTTCCGGTTTGCCCGAAAAAACAAGCTTTCCGCCTTTGTCACCCCCTTCCGGGCCCAAATCAATTATGTAATCGGCTGTTTTAATTAAGTCCAAGTTATGTTCAATAATTAAAACAGTATGCCCGTTGGCAATCAGTGCATTAAGAGCAGTCAGTAATCGGTTGATGTCATGTAAATGCAAGCCCGTTGTGGGTTCATCAAATATAAACAGCATCGCTTTTTCGGTTCTCTCTTTTTTTAGAAAAGAAGCCAGCTTAATGCGTTGACTTTCTCCGCCGCTCAAGGTGTTCGACGACTGCCCCAGTGACAGGTACGACAGTCCCACATCAATGAGTGGTTGCAATTGCTCGGCAATATGCTTTGTTGATTTAGATGTTGAAAAAAACTCAAAGGCATCTTCGGCGGTTAAATCTAAAATGTCTGAAATGTTTTTTCCCTTGAAGCGAACATCCAGTATATCGTCCTTGAACCGTTTTCCTTTGCACTCTTCACAAACCAATTTTACATCGGCCATAAATTGCATTTCAACGGTAATTTCTCCTTCCCCTTTGCAGGTTTCACATCTTCCGCCTTCTACATTGAATGAAAAATGCCCGGGTTTATAATTGTTGATTTTGGACTTCTGAAGTCCGGCATAGAGCTTTCTTATATCATCATACACTTTAATATAAGTGGCCGGGTTTGAACGAGACGATTTTCCGATGGGATTCTGACTCACAAATTCAATTTGCTCAACCTTGTCAATATCTCCCGAGAGCTGTATCGCTTTACTTTGTCCGTAAAATTGACTGTCAATTTCTCTTTGGAGGCTGGGGTAGAATTCATCTCGCACCAAGGTTGATTTCCCTGACCCGCTGACTCCGGTAACCACAGTCAAAACTCCCAACGGGAAGTCAACATCTATATTTTTTAGGTTATTGCGTGTAGCTCCTTTCAGTGAAATAAAGCCTTTAGGTTTTCTTCGCTTTTTGGGAAGCGGAATTTCTTTTTCTCCGGTAAGATATTGTGCAGTCATTGAATTTTTTGCTTTCGGACTCAGTGTATTGCTTTTAGGATTGTATTTTCCTTCATAAATGAGTTCGCCGCCGTGGCTGCCTGCTTTTGGGCCTATATCTTTTATCTCGTCTGCTGCTTTTATTATTTCCTCGTCATGCTCCACCACAATTACCGTGTTGCCGATATCCCGTAAATCCTTCATAACCTTAATGAGGAGGTGATTGTCTCTGGGATGTAATCCAATACTCGGCTCATCAAGGATATATAATGAACCCACCAAGCTGCTTCCCAAGGAGCTCGCAATATTTATTCTTTGAGATTCTCCTCCCGAAAGACTTGATGATAAACGGTTGAGTGTTAGGTATGTTAAGCCTGTGTCGGTGAGGTGTTTAAGCCGACTTCTGATTTCTTCAAGAATTCGTTTTGAAATTTGAGTTTTGGTTTCATCAAGCACTAAATTATCAAAGAAAGGCTTAAGTTTATCAATGGGCAAATCCACCAAGTCTGAAATAGATTTTCCGCTGATTTTTACATAACCGGCTTCTTTTTTCAGTCGTTTGCCCTTACATGTATGGCAGGTCGTTTTTCCGCGATAGCGTGAAAGCATCACTCGGTATTGAATTTTTCGACTTTTACCTTTAATCATGTCAAAAAAAGCGTATAGACCATCCAAGTGCTTATTGCCGTCCCACAGGTCGGTTTTGTTTTTCTCCGATAATTCAAAATAAGGTTTATGAATGGGGAAGTCAAAAAGATGAGCTTTAGAAATAAACCGGTCTTTGTAGTAGCTCATTTTTTGTCCTTTCCAAGGAGCAACCGCCTCTTCGTATATTGACAAGCTTTTGTTGGGAATGACCAAATTTTCGTCAATACCCATGGTTTTCCCAAATCCTTTGCAGGTGGGGCAAGCCCCGGCCGGGCTGTTAAAGTCAAAGGTGTGAATGATAGGTTCTTCAAATTCGATCCCGTCCGCACTGAATTTATCGGAAAATTCTTTGATTGTAATTCTTCCTTTCTCAAATAGTTTAATTGTACAGACCCCTCTTCCTTCATAAAATGCGGTTTGAACGGAGTCCGCCACTCTGCTTAATGTATCTTCGTTGGTTCCGGTCTTTAATCGGTCGATAATGATATATGGTTTTTGGGGTTTCTTAAAGTTATTATCAGTCAACAGCTTTTCAATTTTATGAATTTCACCGTCAAACTCCACTCGAGAGAATCCCTGTTTTTTGAGAATATTCAGCTGTTCGGTGCACGACCGTTTGGAATTGACATGCAAGGGAGCCAATATCATCAATTTTTTTCCTTTGTCAAGCGACGAAAAATAATTAACGGCATCGGTAACGCTGTGCCTGGTAACTTTTTTCCCGGAAACGGGAGAGTAAGTATCTCCGGCTCGTGCATACAATAGCTTAAGGTAGTCGTAAATTTCTGTAGAGGTGCCCACAGTAGACCGCGGGTTGGAGGTGTTCACTTTTTGTTCTACCGCTATGGCCGGCGGTATGCCTTCAATAAAATCAACATCGGGCTTGTTCAATCGGCCTAAAAATTGTCGAGCATAAGAGGACAAACTTTCTACATATCGCCTTTGTCCTTCGGAATATAAGGTGTCGAATGCCAATGATGATTTTCCGGAACCCGACAAACCGGTAAATACTGTAAATTTTCCCCGTTCAATTTTAATATCAATATTCTTGAGATTATTTTCTCTTGCTCCCCTAATTTCGATATAATCAGATAGTTGTACTTGTTTGCTCAGCTTTCCTTTTACTGTCGATTTCATTGATTATGAAACTTTTTTGTTGTTATTTCGTACAAAGATGTGTACCACTTTTTTAATACGGCACAAATATTGCATAATTATTTGCAAAAGTATTAAATTAAAACAGCAAAGTTCCAAAATACTGTTTTTATCAAGAAAAATAGTTAATTTATCAAAATAGACTTTGTGATTTGATTTATTTTTAGATATTTGCATTAACAAATTTTAACAAATTAAATTTATAGCCTATCGGAACACGTTTACTTTTTCTTAATGATTGAAAAAGGAGGAAAAATGAAATCTCGAACACAACAAGATCGTGAATTGGTAAAGCAGTTTATCGCCGGAAATTCATTCGCATTCGAAAGGCTATTTGAACGTCACAGAGACCGAATTTATACATATATATTTTATATTGTAAAAAATGAGGCTTTGGCCGACGATATTTTTCAAGACACATTTATCAAAGTCATTAATTCTCTGAAAAGAGGAAAGTACAACGAGCAAGGAGTTTTTGTTTCGTGGGTAACTCGTATTGCTCATAATTTGACCATTGATCATTTCAGAAAGCAAAAGAAAATGCCCAAGTATTCCAATGATGCTAATGAGGATTATGATTTATTCAATTCCGAGGAATTTGCTGAGAAAAATGTTGAAGATGAAATTGTTGAAGACCAAATAGCAGGCGAGGTTAAAAAGTTGATTCAAGAATTGCCCGATGAACAAAGAGAAGTTGTACTTTTAAGGCATTACGGAGAGTTAAGTTTTAAAGAAATTGCCGCTAAAACCGGGGTTAGTATTAATACCGCCTTGGGCAGAATGAGATATGCACTGATAAATATCAGAAAACTTATCGAAGAGAAAGAATTGAATTTAACTTATTATTAGAACGAGTTTACTGCAAGCGAAGTTTCGTTAATAATATTTATTAGCAAATAAGGGCAATTGCCCTTTTTTTGTTGATGAGCGGAGCATTTGAATCGTTTTTGTATCAATGAAATACAGAGAAATAACAAGAAATTTCAATTTTTTAGTGAGTCCGGTCTAAAAAGTATGTTCTATTTTGGCAAAACAGGTTATGTGCCTAATTCTTAGGGTTTTATGAATCACTTTGCCATTAACTTAATACTCGTATTTTTAGCACTTTAATTTTATAAACTTTCAACTTTATAACTTTTTAAACTGAACTCATTTGTGGTTCTATTAAATTTTATACCTTTGCCCTCCGAAAAACAAAACAGGATATGCAGAAAGATGTTATGCTGAGATATATTGGAAAAAATAAGGACTTCAATGTTTTTGAACAAGGCGTTGATCAGGATGTTATGGAATTTTTTCATGAATTCAAGGACAGCTTGTCTGACGAAGAGTTGGAAATTTCTGATGTTGATATAGATATAGAAGAATTACAAGATGACGCAGTTTCAGAGGATTTTAAAAAACTACTTTTGGTTCGGCTGAGCAGTACCGATGATATAAAAGCATTCAGAGCATTGCAGAAGTTTTCATCGGAGTCTGCCGGTGAATTGCAAAAGTGGTCTGTTGTTGCCTTGCAGCAAAGTATGGCTTTTGTTGAGGCCTCGCTTTCCGACGAAGAGCGCGTATTTATTGTAAGCGGTTTGGGCGGATTGGGAGACAAACTCAGATATTTTTCGATCTTGAATACACCGGAAAAAGAGAAGTTGTCGGATTGGCAAATTAAAATTATTAAAGATGAATTGTTCTTCTCGGCAGAAATGGCCAAAGGAGATATTGAGGAATTGAATGTTTTTGACAGTTTTGTTTCTGTATTGTGTTTGCTGCCGGTTGATAAAAGTATTTCAGAATTTTTTAAAACTACGGTTGACAACATCAATGAAATGGGGCAATTCTTGTCTGAAAATGTGTTGGTTACAAATACCAAAAAATTTACTGAAGAACAAATCTTAGAATATATTGATGAAGGTCCCGAGGCCTTATTTGGTGATGATATTTATCCGAATGAAATTAGCTTGGATTAAGGAACGGATACAAAATTCCAACTAACGTCAAAATTAGTTACTGATTATCAATTGTTTATAAAATCTGTAATTTTCCTCTGCCGGTGCGAGCTTGCACCTCCTACTGATATCGACAAGAATAGTGAGGTACGAGCTGCAAGCTCGCACCAGCGTGCAATGGAATGAAATTAGCTTGGATTAAAAAATATTAATTAGTGTCTGAACGGAAATAGACGAATTTTACGAAATGAGTTTTTTTTGATGAGATTTTTATTTTTTTAAATTTGGTGATGCAACTGTATCAGCGAATTAAAAAAAATAAAAATATTGCAAAAAAAAACATTTCTAATTTTGTGTATTTCCGTTCAGGCACTAATTAGATAACATATGACAAAGGCCGCTTTTTGCGGCCTTTATTGGTATGGGGATTTATTGGATTGTTTCGGTTTTTAAAATCGGTGAACATCTTTGTCGCCTCGACCGGAGAGATTTATTATAGCCAATTGTCCCTTATCCTTCAATAGTTTTAATGCCAAAGCTATGGCATGCGATGATTCTAAGGCAGGAATAATCCCTTCTGTTCGTGAAAATAATTTGAAGGCATCAACAGCTTCATTGTCCGTTATGCTGTGATATTTTGCTCTTTTTAAAGATTGCAGGTGGGCATGTTCCGGACCGATTCCCGGATAATCCAATCCTGCAGCAATGGAATGAGACTCTACCGGGTTCCCGGCATTGTCGGCCAAGCAAAGTGATTTGCTCCCTTGGAAAACCATGGGTTTTCCAAGATTTAATGTGGCCGCTGTAAATTGAGACTGTAAACCTTCTCCGCCTCCCTCTGCGGCATGCAATTCAACGGACTCATCGTTTATAAAGCCGGAAAAAATTCCAATGGCATTGGAACCTCCTCCGATACAAGCCAGTACTGAATCCGGCAGTTTACCTTCGGCTTCCAGAAATTGTTTTCGTGCTTCTTCTCCGATTACCGATTGAAAATATTTGACAATTTCCGGATACGGGTGTGGCCCTACGGCAGAGCCTAATATATAGAAGGTTTCCGGGTGTTCAATATGAAATCCCAAGGCACTGTCCACGGCATCTTTTAAGGTCGCTGTTCCTTGGTTTGCCGAGATGACTTCAGCTCCAAGTAGCCGCATGCGGTTGACATTCATTTTTTGGCGTTCAATGTCTTTGGCTCCCATAAAAACTTTGCAATTCATATTGAATAATGCAGCCGCCGTGGCTGTTGCTACTCCGTGTTGACCGGCTCCGGTTTCGGCTACTATCTCAGTAACTCCCATACGCTTTGCTAAAAGGATTTGGCCTATAGTATTATTTATTTTATGGGCTCCGGTGTGGTTTAAATCTTCTCGTTTGAGGTAAATTTTGCTGCCTACTGTTTTTGATAAGTTTTCGGCAAAATACAGGGGTGACGGTCGCCCTACAAAATCTTTCAAATAGTGGAGATACTCCTTTCGGAACTGTTCATCAGCGATAGCTTTTTTAAACTCTGAATATAAATTATCTAATTTTTTTTCTAAAACCGGGGGAACAAATGCCCCGCCAAATTCTCCGAAGTAACCGGTTTTTGATTGTAGTTCTGTATTATTTGTCATTTTGTGTATTGTTTGATGTTATTATTTTATGCATAAATTTAGATAGTGGTCAATAATATAATTGCCAACGTTTTCGGACTCGTTTGAACCAAACTAATATATATATTTCCATAGACTGTAAATAAAAAAAGACCGCAGGTAAAATACCTGCGGTCCGTTATATTATATAGGAGGTAATCTTACTTTTCTTTTTGAAGAGTAAAACTATGCCACCAATATGTTCTGTTTATTTTTTTCATATTCATGGCAAACATAGATGTTTTTTTCTTATCGGCAAATATATTTTAGTTTTTTAGAATATATTTTTAGCATAAAAATTTAATTCGGAAGAATTCTTGTGTTGCAAACCGGTTGATTATAGGTTGTTAACCGGCGGGGAATAAATATGCTCATCCCGTCTTTTTATGATTCTACTTATTTGATTAGTGTTAATTCTACTTTGCGAAGTTTGGAAACGCTCTGAAAGAGCAATTTAATTCAGCCCGGTGCAACGCGCCGGATCCGGAATAAACGAGCTTGTTCGCCCTGCAAGGGCAGTTTATGAATAAGTTGCCTTTACAAGGCGAGATTAAAAATGACAACAGCCCAAGGCGTCGCCTTGGGTTGAAATAAACCGGGCTTTCAGCCCGTTACGTAAAACTCATACTGAATTAATTTATACTTTCAGGCTAATTTTGAATTTGTTTTAACTTCGTAAAGTAGAATTAACACACTATGAAAAGCTTAATTTGTATTTTGTTAAAACCCTAAAGCTGATGCTATGCATAAAAAAATACATATCGGTTCTCAGCTAAATAAAAAAGCGAATAATAAAACAACTCATATTTTCTCAAATAAATTAATATATTTGTTTACTATGGATTTTTTAACAAAAAACATGAAATACTTACATTTAATCACAATACTTGGTTTATTTCTTTTTTTCGGAAATCAGGCTAAAGCCCAATGGTTTAACGGAGGAAACATCGGGTTTAACTTTAACAACGGAGGAACAACCTTTGATGCTTCTCCGATTATCGGATACAGAATAAAAAAAATTGAAGCAGGTACGGCTCCCTTCTTCACCTACCATATGCCAAAACATGGCGACAACCAATATCAATTCGGAAACCGTTTGTTTACTAAGTATCATGTAGGCAAAGGGTTGTTTTTGCATGCTGAGTTTGAGACCGCAAATTATGAAATATCTCCGGAACAAGGCCGTAAATGGACAATAGGCCTACCTGTGGGAGCCGGATATGAACAGCGCATCAAGAAAATAAGAATCCATGCTTCGGTATTGTACGATCTTTTATTAGAAACGGGAAGCCCCAAAGAAAATCCTATATACCGCGGCGGCATAGTGTATGATTTTTAGACGTGCAATTTTTTATGAAGAACTAACTTGAATAAAAATATATAAATACAGATTATCTATGACTACAACTCTTAAAGTCAGATGTTTAAATACGAATACAGAAAGGGATATTCCTGCGGGAACAAACCTACACCAATTGGCCGAGCTGTTTAATCTTAAATCGAGATATCCTTTTTTGGGTGCGATGGTCAATAATAAAGTTAAAGAAATGGCCTATGAAATATACAAACCAAAGACGGTTGAGTTTTATGATTTGACGCATAAAGACGGAATGAGAATGTACATACGCTCTTTGTATTTCCTTTTGATGAAAGCTGTTGATGAACTCAATTTCGATACATTTATTTCCATTGAACACTCGGTGTCCAACGGGTTTTTCTGTGAAATTCGAGATTCAAAGCAAGGTTTAAATGAGGAGACTATTGAAAATATTAAGCGAAAGATGAATGAGTTGGTCAAACAGGATTTGCCGTTTATTCGAAATGAAATATTGAATTCAGAAGTCATTAAGATATTTGAAAATAGCAAAATGCCTGAGAAGGCTCGTTTGTTTAAGCAAAGCCCGTCATTATATACTTCGGTATATACGCTTGGTGACATGACGGATTATTTTTACGGGTTTTTAGTTCCTTCTACCGGCTGTTTGAAGAAATTCGGGTTGAAAAAATTTTATAACGGCATGCTGCTCAGAGTTCCCAACAGAGGGAATCCGGAGAAGTTGCGACCATTTACGGAGCAGGACAAAATGTTTGAAGTACTGGAAGAACATAAATACAGGGTAGAGGTTTTGCAGGCCGCAAATATTGGTCAAATCAATGAAAAAGTTCTGAAGAAACAAGCCGGAGACTTGATTAAAATCGGAGAAGCTCTTCACGAGAAAAAAATATCAACAATTGCTGAGCAAATTTCCCAAAAGGAATCAACAAAATTAATTTTAGTTTCCGGGCCCTCTTCTTCCGGGAAAACTACTTTTTCAAAGCGTCTCTTTATTCAGTTTAGAGTGGCCGGAGTAACTCCCGTAATGGTTTCCTTGGATAATTATTTTGTTGATCGAGAGAAAACTCCTCTGGACGAAAACGGGGATTATGATTTTGAATCTATTGAAGCCTTGGATTTAGATTTGCTGAATAAAGATTTGAATACCCTGTTGGAAGGAGGAATCATAAAAGTACCGACCTTTGATTTTGCCGACGGTACTCGACATTATAACGGGGATACGATGTCTTTGAAAAATGGCGGAATAATTATTGCTGAGGGCATTCATGCACTGAATCCTCGGTTGACAAAGGATGTTGACAATATGTATAAATACAGAGTTTATGTTTCGGCATTGACCCAAATATGTATCGATCAACACAATCGTATCCCAACCACAGATAACCGATTGTTGAGACGGATGATTCGAGATCATAATTTTAGAGGCTACTCGGCCTTGGATACGCTGAAACGCTGGGATAGTGTAAGGCGAGGAGAAAAACGCAATATTTTTCCGTATCAGGAACAGGCAGATATCATGTTCAACTCGGCCCTGATTTATGAATTAGGTGTTTTAAAAAAACATGCTGAACCTTTGCTTAAAGAGATTTGGCAAAACCAAAAGGAATATGCCGAAGCTCAACGTTTGCTGAAGTTTTTATCTTATTTTAAGGACATTCCGGAGCGTGAAATACCGCCAACCTCAATTTTGCGAGAATTTTTGGGCAACAGCACGTTTGATTATTAAAAGAATAATTGAGTTCAGTTTATAAAGTTATACAGTTGAAAGTTTATAAAGTTAAAGTATTAAAAATAAGAGTTTTATGTCAATTGTAAAGCGATTTGTAAAACTCTGATAATTAAGGCTATAACTTGTTTTGCTAAAACAGGATATACTTTTTAGATCGAATTATTGAAAGAATAATCTGAATTATAACTCACCTTTTATAGGTAAAAGCTGAATTCAAGTTACAAATGCAACTTTTTGATTAAATAATAATTTATTCATGACAAATATAGGAGATTTAAAGTTAAATCTCTTACGTGGCTTATTATTTAGTTTGTCTTGCACTATTTTTATGTCAAGTTCAGAGAGTTTGTTAAAATCAGAACCCTTTGGAAAATATTGTCTAATGAGCCCATTTAAGTTTTCATTTGAGCCTCTTTCCCATGAATGATGAGGGTGTGCAAAGTAATAATCAATATTTAGTTGCTCCGCAACAGTTTCATGTCCGGCAAATTCTTTTCCGTTATCAGCTGTAACTGTCTGTAAATAAGGCTTCCAATTTACCAGTAATTCTAAGATTGCTGCCGTTACAATTTTTGATTGCTTTGATTTTATTTTCTGCATCTTTAAGAACCCACTTGCCCTGTCATTAATTGTCAATATAGCCTGCTCATGATTTTTTCCTATAATCAAATCAACTTCTAGGTCTCCAAAACGTTCTCTTTTTTCTACAATTTTAGGACGTTTATCAATACTTATTCTGTTTTTGATTAGCCCTCTTGAATTCTTTTTATTGCCTCTTTTACGATATTTTCGTCCTTTTCGTCTGAGATGTGTATATAATTCTCCTCCTTCTTTCTTATCCTGCCAAATATACTGATATATTCGTTTATGAGACACACATTCTATATTCTCATTTTTACTAACTCCGACAATTTGCTCCGGGCTGTAATCCTCTTCAATCAAAGAGTTTACATGAGCCTTTACTGAGCATGTAAAAGCTTTGTGTTTTTGTTTTAATTTTTGTATAGAAATATATTTGCGTTGAGCCTGCTCATACTTATAGACTCCATTGCGTAAGTCTTTATTACGTTTTATTTCTCGACTTATTACCGATTTATCCTTTCCGATGACAACAGCGATTTCACTTTGCTTTTTTCCATTTCGTAATAAGACAGAAATGCTGTATCTTTGTTTCTGAGTAAGGTGTGCTATTTGCAACTTTAATTTTAGCGATTTGGGGGAGTGAATCCACTCCTTACTTGCTTTTTACTTTTACTGAATGATTGAAACGGCACCGTTTCAATCATTCAGTAAAAGTAAAAAATTAACCCAAACCTAAAAGTTGCATTTATTAGTTGAATTTAAGAAAGAATAAATATTACATGATTATGAAATCAAGAACATTTTTAAAAGCTTTGGGTCCGGGACTTTTATGGGCCGGAGCAGCAATAGGCGTTTCTCATTTGGTACAATCAACACGAGCCGGTGCCGGGTTTGGATTTGAGTTGGTTTGGTTGCTGTTGTTGGCCAATATATTTAAGTATCCATTTTTTGAATTCGGGCCTCGCTATGCTGCGGCAACCGGCGAAAGCCTGATACACGGCTATAAACGAATGGGGAATTTTGCAGTTATCCTGTATGCTGTTATTACTATTTCAACCATGTTTATTCTAATGTCGGCAGTAACTGCAGTAACCGCAGGTTTGTTTGAAAATATATTTGCTTTTGGTTGGTCAAATTTTCAGTGGTCCGTGCTTATTTTGTTAGTCGCTGCCGGGATCATAGCTTTTCGGAAATATTCAACAATCGATCGGTTGATAAAATTTATTATTATCATACTGGCGGTTACGGCATTGGTAGCCCTGTTTGCTGCCTTAAGCAAGGGGTTTCATCCTGATCCGCAGTACAGTAACCATTTTTCGTGGACAACTGATATTGCGTTTGTTTTGGCACTCGTGGGTTGGATGCCCTCGGCCATTGATATATCGGTTTGGCACTCGGTATGGACGACCGCCAAGACAAAAGAGTCCGGCTACAAACCAAAGCTGAAAGAATCTTTGTTAGATTTTAATATCGGGTATATCGGAACTGTTATTCTGTCCTTGGTGTTTTTAACTCTGGGCGCACTGGTCATGTATGGTACACCTCAAGAGTTTTCGCCCAAAGGGGCTGCATTTGCCGGTGAATTGATTCATTTGTTTACGGAAAATTTGGGAGCAGGAGCCTATTATATCATAGCCCCTGCTGCTCTTGCGGCAATGGTAAGTACTACACTGACTTGTTTAGATGCATACCCCAGAGTATTGGAACCGACAACAACACTTTTGTTTAAACGTATCGATAAGGAAAAATACAGTTCGAAGTTGCATTTTTTTTGGTTGTTTATTGTAACCGGGGGAACAATTACAATTTTTGCCTATTTGATGAGCAGTATGGCCGATATGGTTGACTTTGCCACAACGGTTTCCTTCTTGGTTGCTCCTGTACTGGGATTTTTGAATCTTAAGGCGGTTACCGGGAAAAATGTTCCTGATGCGGCCAAGCCAAAGCCTTGGCTGTTGGTTTTAAGTTGGCTTGGCTTATTTTTCTTAACTGCCCTGAGTATTTATTTTATATATGTTCGGTTTTTATAGAAGAACCTGCATTCTCAAATAAGCATATTTGATGTTTTGTGCTGATTTGTATAAATTTGTTGTGTTAACTCAAAACCATTAACTGTAAAAATTACTGTTGAAAAGAATTAGTAAATAAAAACTGATAAAATGCAAAAATTTTAGAACTTTATAGCTAAGCTTTTAACTATAATATTTAACGAAATGAAAAAATACAGCGAAATAAAAGAAGAAATAGGAATTGATACTATCAAAAATACAAATGAAGGAGCTGCCTACTTTACTCATTATTTGCATAATAGAATAAATGGTATTTCTAAATATTATAAAAAAGACGCAACAACTTTTTTTGAAAATATTGTAGAAGAGCCTTTGCAGGAATACTTAAAACATGATTTTAAATTTGACATTCCATTTCCGGAACATAAAGAAACAGAATTTACATTTATTGATTTATTCGCAGGTGTAGGCGGATTTAGAGTTGCTATGCAAAATTTAGGCGGAAAATGTGTGTTTTCATCAGAAATTGACAGATATGCCAAAAAAACTTATGAAGTAAACTTCGGAGAAGTTCCATTTGGAGATATAAAAAGAATTGATGAAAAAGACGTTCCTGAACACGATATTTTATGTGCAGGATTTCCGTGCCAATCATTTTCTATAGCAGGAAAAAGGAAAGGATTTGAAGACGAGACAAGGGGGACTTTATTTTTTGATATAGCAAGAATAATAAAAGAAAAAAGACCAAAAGCATTTTTCCTTGAAAACGTTAAAGGACTTAGAAACCACGATAAAGGACGAACTTTAAAGACTATTTTAAAAACATTAAGAGAAGAATTAGATTATTTTGTTCCTGAGCCTGAAATTATGAATGCAAAAGACTTTGGAGTTCCACAAAACAGAGAACGAATTTTTATTGTTGGTTTTAGAAAAGACCAAAATGTAACTGAATTTGAATATCCGGAACCAATAAATAAGAAAAAAACTTTTGCAGACATAAGAGAAGAAACAAAAGTTTCTGTAAAGTATTATTTGTCTGATACTTATAAAAATACACTAATAACACATAAACAAAGACATGCAGGTAAAGGAAACGGCTTTGGATACCAAATTATAAAAGACGATGAATGTTCTAATGCAATTGTTGTGGGCGGTATGGGACGAGAACGTAATATTGTAATTGATTGTCGTTTAACTGATTTTACGCCTGTAACAAAAATAAAAGGTGAAGTTAATAAAGATTATTGGCGACGTATGACACCCAGAGAATGGGCCAGGTTACAAGGTTTTCCGGATAATTTTAAGATAAAAGTTTCTGATGCACAGGCATATAAACAATTTGGCAATTCTGTTGCAATTCCTGCAATTCAGGCAACTGCAAAAATACTTACCAACAAAATAATGAAAAGCGTTAAAAGGAAATAAGGGCGAATGGAGTGAAATTTACACACTTTTAAAACTATTGAGTGAAGGAAACTTATATGTAGGTGATGCAAATTTAGATAAAATTCAAGAACTTATTTATTTTATCATATCGCTTGCTTTTGTGTAATAGTACTCACCTTTGAGTATAATTATTACATCTTTTATCCGGGTTCGTCTCAATCGGTCTTTCCGTTTTTCCGATTTTCGGTTTTTTGCATGTTTTGTTAAGGAAACCTTGTCGGTCGAAATTAGCTTGAAAAAAAATCACTGCTTCAATACCAATAATACGAGGTGCATCTTTGTCTGTATCCTTTTGCAATCGTTTTAATATACTGTGTCAATGACCTTGTATCAAACTTTATGCGAAGCATTGGCTTTTGTTTGAAAAATATTTGTATTTTTGTAATGTCGTTAAACAGTGGTAGGTGGGTGACACCACTAACCCCGGCTCAGGACTGTTTGTTATGCAAGCAGTCCTGTTCTATTTAAAACTAAATCTACTTCTGTATTCCCCTACGATTAAATAGCTCTCTTCTTTTATATTTTTGATTTTGTGTTGTTTTTTTATAATGTTTAAAATGTTTTGTAAAACCTTTTGTATCAATTTTTATGCGTAACATTTGTTTTTGTTTGAAATAGTTGTTGTACTTTTGTAATGAGATTATTTGATACACTGCCGGACTGTATATCCGGCAGGCCATGTCAGATAATCTTTATTAATATATGTCTGTTAGGCTGTAAATTGTCTTGTATCAATATTTATGTGAAGCATTTGTTTTGGTTTGAATTATTTGTTGTATCTTTGTGTTGAGAGTAATAAGAGAAGCTTGGGCTGTTCCCGGTGTCTTTATCCTTATTGCTCTTTTATTTTATCCGTAATTGAATGGAATATGAACTCTCCACTTCTGTATTCCCCTGTAATTAGTGTCTGAACGGAAATACACAAAATTAGAAATGTTTTTTTTTGCGATATTTCTATTTTTTTTAATTCGCTG
>JAYEIA010000031.1:0-16915 GCA_034659855.1 Bacteroidota bacterium | reverse complement strand
ATGGTTATTAACTAATTCATTATGCGATTTGAGTTGACTATATTGGGCAGTAATGCAGCACTTCCGACTTCTGACAGTATTTCCTCTTCACAGATATTAAGGGTTAACAATCGAAATTACTTAATTGATTGCAGCGAAGGGACGCAGAAAAGGCTTAGGGAGAATAAAATCTCAATAGCTTCAATAGATCATATCTTTATCAGTCATTTGCACGGGGATCATTATTACGGTATTTTTGGCCTCATTTCCACCTTCAACCTTTTAGGCAGAAGAAGAAAACTTACTGTATTTTCACATCCGGTGCTCAAAAAACAAATTGAACTCCTTTTTCAAAACACAACACTGACCTTTGATTTGGAATTCATTAATTTGAATTACTCCCAAGAAACCCTACTGTTGGAAAAAAAAGGGCTGATTGTAAAAAGCTTTCCGCTGAAACACAGAATAGAAACCTGTGGCTTTTTGTTTTATGAAAAAGAACGAAAACTGAATATTCGAAAAAATGTTGTCGCTAAGTACGAATTATCGGTGCCGGATATTTTAAAGATTAAGAACGGAGAAGATCATAAAACGGCAGCCGGTAAATTAATAAAAAACGAATTATTGACACTCAAACCGTATATTCCTCGTTCTTATGCTTATTGTTCTGACACGGCATACCATGAAGCCATTTGTGACACGGTGCAAAATGTAAATATACTTTACCACGAGGCTACCTTTGCGGATGAAGATCAGGTACTTGCCGATAAAACATTACACAGTACTGCAAGCGATGCAGCTACAATTGCTAAAAAATCAAACGCAAAACAACTTATTATCGGTCATTTTTCGGAACGGTATAAGGATAAAAATAAAATTTTGGGAGATGCAAAGAAAATTTTCCCCAACACTATTTCTGCCAAAGACCACATGAAAATAATTATTCCGCTTGAAAGAGAGCCCTAACTATTTTTGAAACAATATTCAATGTAATCATATCAAATAATTATTAAAATTAATTAATCATGAAACAATTTATATCAACTGCATTAGCAATTATATTCACACTGTCCTTGTCGGCACAAAACACGGATAAGTCCGAATTTAAAGAATATGAACCGGGATATTATCAAAATTCTATTCTGAAAGACGTGAGAAAAGTTAATACGAAACTTAAAAAGGAAGAAAAGTATAAGCATTTTCAGATGGATCAAAGCTCATATGAGCTACCGAATAAGGTGAATCTCTACAAAAGAGAATGGGCCAATCCGGTAATATCCCAAGGAAATGCCGGAACTTGTTGGGCCTATTCAACGATTTCATTTTTAGAATCTGAGACCTACCGATTAAATAAAAAGCAAGTAAAGCTCTCCGAAATATATACCGTTTATTGGGAGTATGTTGAAAAAGCTCGGGGCTTTGTTGAGTCAAGGGGGACGTCAAATTTTAGTCAGGGCTCTGAAGGAAATGCCGTTACTCGCCAGTGGAAAAAACACGGAACAGTGCCCTACTCTGTGTATTCCGGCCTAATAAATAATCGTAAATTTCATTCCCATAAGTTGATGTTCAACGAAATGAAAACTTACCTCAAATCGGTTAAAGAACAAAATGCTTGGAATATCGAAATTGTAGAAGAAACAGTAAAAGGTATTATGAACCACCACATTGGCCAACCTCCCGTGAAGTTTGACTATAAAGGAAAAACATACACCGGATTAAGCTTCATGAAAGATTATCTCAACATTAAGCCGGAAGACTATGTAGAAATTTTATCCTATAAACAAGAACCCTATTTTCAGAAAGTTGAATATAAAGTGCCGGATAACTGGTGGCACAGCAAAGAATATTACAATGTACCATTAGACGATTTCATGAAAGCCGTACACCATTCAATAACCGGCGGCTACACCATGAGTATCGGCGGTGATGTGTCTGAAGCCGGCTTTGTACGCGGTACTCTGGTTGCTTTAATTCCTGATTTTGATATCCCGTCGGAATATATCAACGAAGATGCCCGGCAATTTAGATTTTCGAATGAAACCACAACAGATGATCACGGTATGCATATGGTAGGCTATCTGGAAAAGAACGGAGAAAATTGGTACCTGATAAAAGACTCCAGTTCAGGCTCAAGAAACAACAATCCGAAGGCTCATGAATTTGGATATTATTTCTTTCACGAAGACTATGTCAAATTAAAAATGATGGGCTTTACAGTTCATAAAGATGCGGTCAAAAAACTTCTGAAAAAATTCAAATAACCGGCTATTTCATCAGCAATAAATAACTAAAATAAAGAAGTAATGAGAATTACGGTAATATATCTGTTTGTGTTATTAATAGCTGTATCTTGTAACAGCGGGACAACTAACCGTGAAACAAAAAATAAAGAGCAAAATACATTTGAAATCTTGGTGTCCAAAGATCCGGATATGCATTTTAAAAAATGGCTGTCAAACTATTCCGGCGGCGACTCCATTGTCTTAATTAATATGTATTCAGTAAAATCTTCGGATTCTGTCAAAAAATGGCTGGAAAAGGCCGAAGGCATAATAATTTCCGGAGGCGAGGATGTGAATCCTGCATTATACAACAAAGCCGGAGACAGTACCCGCTGTGGCACAATAGACAAACACAGAGACAGCTTGGAATTACGGCTGATTGAATTTGCGCTTTCAGACGATATACCCTTGCTTGCCGTGTGCCGAGGTCATCAAATTCTTAATGTTTCTCAAGGAGGAAGCTTAATTGTGGACATCCCCGAAGACTACGGCAGCCCGACAATGCATAGAGACAACGGGGCAACGCAACATATTATTAAAACGGAATCAAACAGTTTTCTGTATAGTATTATTCAATCGGACAGTACCCAAAAACTGTACAGCAACCACCACCAAGCCATAGACCGGCTTGGCGAGGGATTGTCTATAGGCGGCTATGCTCCGGACGGTATTCCGGAAAGTATAGAACTTGCCGATAAAAGCCGGCATCCGTTTGTTTTAGGAATTCAATGGCATCCGGAAGCCATGAGCCCGGAAGTTCCGTCCTCGGTGAAAATTGGTACCCGGTTTTTGTCTGAAGTAAAGGCTGTTAAGGAACGGAAACAAAATTCCAACTAACGTTAAAATTAGTTGCTGATTATCGATTGCAGACTTCGTCTGTTTTAATATTTTAAACAGTTGTACTCCTTTAATATAAAGGTTGTTATATGATTTTGTGATAAAATTGGGCATATACATTATTTATAAAAACCCCAAACGCCTGATAATAAAGTAGATGACGGTAGGCGTGAATTTGTTTTAAAATTTGTTTTGTCAGGTATTCAAGCATTTACAATTATACACTATGTCCATTTTTTTATATTAAAACAGACGAAGTCTGCAATTAATAAATTTCTCTTTTAGCCGATTTTAAAGTATTGCTCAGTAAAGAAACAATGGTCATAGGGCCCACTCCTCCGGGCACAGGGGTTATATAAGAACATTTGGGAGCCACCTCATCAAACTTTACATCGCCTTTCAGTTTCCATCCGGACTTGGTTTTATCGGATTTAACACGTGATATGCCTACATCAATAACTACAGCTCCTTCTTTCACCATATCTTCGGTAACATACTCCGTTTGTCCGAGAGCAACAATCAATATATCGGCTTGTCGGGCTATCGCTTTCAAGTTTTTAGTACGACTGTGGCACACCGTTACCGTGGCATTACCGGGATTGCTTTTTTGAGCCATCAATGAGGCTATCGGTTTACCCACGATATTACTCCTGCCCAACACAACACAGTGCTTTCCTTCTGTAGGGATTTCGTAACGTTTCAGAATTTCCATTATTCCGTAGGGTGTTGCCGAAATATAGGCCGGAAGTCCGATAGACATGCGACCGACATTAACCGGATGAAACCCGTCAACATCTTTCTCGGGATGTATCAGTTCAATTATTTTATGCTCTGAAATATGTTCGGGAAGCGGTAGCTGAACAATCAATCCGTCAATATCATCATTACGGTTTATTTCTTCAATTTTTGAAACCAATTCTTTTTCAGAAACCGTATCGGGATAGCGAAATAAACCGGACTTTATACCGACTTGTTTGCAAGCCTTTACCTTGTGATTCACATAAGTTTCACTAGCACCGTCATCGCCCACTAATATGGTTGCTAAGTGAGGTTTTTTGCCTCCTTCGGAGACAAATGCTTCGACGCTTTCGGCGATTTCACTTTTAATCTTCGTTGATAATGTTTTTCCGTCTAACTTTTTATACATCATTTATGGTTTAAAAAAAGCAGCCTTCCGGCTGCTTTAATAAAATTACACTTTTGCTTTTTTGAGTTTAATTTTTCTTTCCACCGTTCTGACACACTCCCTTTGGGGAATAATAACAGAAACACCTTCATAGTCCACTTCCTCTCTAATAATATCCATGGCTTTTTGGTGGTTTTTCCTAATCGGATTGAATGTGCGCAAATGCTCTTTTTCTACACCCAGTCCTCGACAAATATCAAATAATCGACCTTCGGCATGAGATTTTTGCCCGCCGGTCATACCGGTTGTCGAATTATCTGAAATGATTATGGTTACCGGGGTTTTTTCAATAACACAATCCAATAAACCGGTCATGCCGGAATGCGTAAAAGTGGAGTCGCCGATAAAAGCAACGCTATGTTTAATACCTGCATCAGCAGCACCCTTGGCCATGGTTATTGATGCGCCCATATCCACACAACTATTGATCGCATTCAACGGAGGTAATGCCGCTAATGTATAACAACCAATATCAGCAAATACTCTTCCTTTTCCCTTATCAGCCATAACTTCGTTCAATGCTTCAAAAACATCAATATGCCCACAACCGGGACATAAAACAGGAGGCCGCCCGGCTAATAAGTCAGAAGTCTCTTCTTCTACTTTATCTTTCAACCCAAAGGTATAGGTCACCTCATCCGGGTTAAGTTCTCCGGTGCGCACAACTGCTCCGTCGAGTTTTCCTTTGACTTTATCATCACCAAGAATGCTTCTTACTTGTTTTTCTATGAAAGGATAACCTTCTTCAATGATATATAAGGTATCGCAAGCATTATATACTTTTTTGACCATATCAGCCGGTAGCGGATATTGTCCTATTCTGAGTGTCGGGTAATTCAAGTTTTCTCCGAATACCTCATCAATGTAATTGTTGGCAATGCCGGAAACTATAATTCCCTTGGATTTATCTTTGCCGTCTGTATATTGATTAAATTCTGATTCAGCGGCAGCAGATTCATAAGCTGCTTGAGCATTAACTAATTTAGAATAGTTCTTGCGAGCAATCGCCGGCAATAAAACAAACTGTCTTGGGTCTTCGGGCAGTGAGGATTGGTTTTGTTCAAGCGGCTTTTTTACAACTATATCGGCTCTTGAATGTGCAATTCTTGTGGTTATGCGAACAAGAACCGGTATCTTATATTTTTCAGATAAGTCGAAAGCGGCAAACATCATGTCATAAGACTCTTGCTGATTTTTGGGTTCCATGATAGGTATCATGGCAAAATCACCGTAAAATCGGCTGTCTTGTTCATTTTGTGAAGAGTGCATTGAAGGGTCATCGGCAACCACAACAACCAAGCCTCCGTTTATTCCGGTAATTGCTGAATTGACGAAAGCATCTGCGGCAACGTTCAGGCCAACGTGTTTCATAACGGCCATAGTGCGCTTTCCGGCATAAGACATTCCCAATGCAGCTTCCATGGCAGTTTTTTCATTCGCAGACCAGGAACAATGGATATTTTCTTGCTTAGCTTTTTTATTGCCTTGTATATATTCCGTAATTTCGGTTGAGGGAGTGCCCGGGTAGGCATAAACTCCGGAAAGTCCTGCATCAACAGCGGCTTGTCCTATGGCTTCGTCTCCCAACAATAACATCTTTTGCATAATATATATATTTATTTTTTTAAACTGATTTGTGCAAATTTAATAAATTCAAGCGTCTAATAAAAAAAGAAAACCTATGTTATAAAATTTAAAACTATGCAAAAAAATGAATATGAAACCGGAAAATTTCCGGATATGTTTTCTTTCCGGAAATTATTATTTATTATTTACTATTACAATATAATAAACTCCGGTCTGTAAAACAATATTTACAAAAAACATTATTTTATATACATATACCGGAATTTTTAAATATCTACGCATCATTTATCATAAAATTTCTTACATTTACACAAAATCAGCATACAATGAGGAGATTTAATCTTACATTTTTATCTATTTTGCTATTATTTAGCCTTGGTTTTTCACAAACAGATGAAGCTCCGGAAATAGAGAGAAATTTAAAAAATTTAACCGGCTATGAGGAGGTCGAGGCACTTCTCAGTTTAGCCGATAAGTATCTTGATTACGAAACACAGAAATCAATTTTATATGCTGAAATTGCACTTAAAAAAATAGAAGGTTCCGATACCGCCTACCTCATGAGAAGTCGGATATTAAACACTTTGGGAATTGCATATTTCACGGCTGAGAAATACAATAAAGCCGCTTTATATTTTGAAGAAAATCTTATATTAAATTCAGATTCAGGAAATTTAAAATTCCTCGCTGTTACAGAATATAATATGGCCTCTTGTTACAAAAAAATGGGTCGCAAAACGGATGCCGAACAATTTTACAAGCAAAGCTTAACAGACAGCAGAAAACAAAATGCTCCCGGATTGTTGTTGCTGAACTACAAAGCGTTATTTGAAATTAATAAAAGCGGAAGACAGTATTTTGAAACTGCAAAATATCTTGAGCAATATGTTGTATTGAATGGGGAGGAATTCGACGAGGCAATTACCGACTATGAAATACTCAAATTTGACGATGACATCATTCAAAATTACAATAATAATATACAGTACAGCAATATAGAGCCGATAATACATGATTCTCAGAAATTTACCAATGTGAAACTTGATCAATTGAAACTCTATTTTGATTCAGAACTCGCAAAGTATAAAATACAATTGCAGAAAGCTGAAACAGCTTTGAACAATACAAAAGAATCTACGAATCGAAAAATAAATATCATCTATATTGTGGCACTTGTTGGTGCTGTAATTGCAGCCATCTGGTTATTTGTTGTGTATCGGAATAAGTATATTAATCAGAAATTCATGGAGATGCAGAAATTTGAAATTGAAAAACAGGCCGATCTTCTCCAAGATAAGAATACACGTTTAAAAGAAAGTATCAGATATGCTAAAAGAATTCAAGATTCAATTTTAATTCCGCCGGAACAAATTTCAAAACATTTGCCGGAAGCATTTATCTTTTACCAACCCAAGGATATTGTGAGTGGTGATTTTTATTGGTTTTCTAAAATTGAAGACGAACTGGTATTGGCTGCCATAGATTGCACGGGGCACGGTGTTCCCGGTGCTTTTATGTCAATGATAGGTTTTTCATTACTGAATGAAATTGTAAACCATAAACGCATTACAAAGCCGGATAAGATATTAAAACACCTGCATTTGGGCGTTCTCGCGGCATTACAACAAACGGATAATAATAATAGTACAGATGACGGCATGGATATGTCGCTTTGTACCATTAATCCAAAGCTCAAACGCTTTCGTTTTGCCGGTGCAAAGAGTCATTTATATGTCATGCAAGATGCTAAACTGAAAGTACTGAAAGCAACCCATCACTCTGTGGGCGGAAGACCGGTAAGGATTGATAAAAATGTAGAATTTTCATCCTACGACTTTATGTATGATAATAAAACCAGTATATATATGATGTCGGACGGATACATTGATCAGTTCGGCGGTAAAGACAACAGTAAATTTAATTCCGATCGTTTCAAAAAGATGCTGATAGAAAACAGAGCATTGCCGATGCAACAACAAAAAGAAGTTATCAGTAATAAATTATCTGAATGGAAAGGAGACCGAGAGCAAGTGGATGATATTCTTGTAATGGGAGTTAAACTGGATTAAATTAGATGGTAATTTTTTCGGACAGTGGTCTCATTTCAAAGGGCAAATACGATATGCTCTTTAATTCTTCACCTCTTTCCAGCATAATTTCATCTTCCTCAAAATACTCCCAAATTACTTTAATTCCTGAATTATTCTCTTGAAGTTTCTCCAACTCTACAATCAGACGAGTAAGCATTCTGGCAGTAGATGAATTATAATAATCTAACCTGAAAATAAATTCTGTATTTTTATTCGGATTCTTTACATAATCTTCTACCCAATTCAAGATGGGCTGAAAAAATTTATTCCCGTCTTCGGGAAGTACTCTTCCGTAAATAATAAATATATCCTCTTTTTTATCCAGAACTACGCCCGGAAGATCATCAGTGGGTTTTAAAGTAAATTTTTTTTGCATTTAATTATTTTCGATAGTTAATCATCCAGTTCATATGACTTCAATTTGAAAGGCATCGTAACAATGTCTTGAAAATCAAGTCCGTTTTCTTGCATCACTTCATCAGACTCCTCATATAGCCAAACGGCTTCAACTTTGTTCCCGGCTTTCGAAATTTTATCAAATAAATTCAAAATACTTACTAATTTTCGAACAGAAGCGGAATTATAATATTCAAGATTAATCTCCAATACGGTTTCCGGATTGGGGGCTTCTGCATATAACCGAAGATAATTTAAAATCGGATCATAGAACTCTTTGGCATCTTCGGGCAATGATTTGCCGAAAATTTTAAATTCGTTCATCTCGGGTTTAAAGATTATTCCCGGAGTGTCTGTTTTAGCTTCTATTATAAGTTCTTTCATAATATGGATTAGATTTCAAAATCTTCAGACGGATATTCGATTATTTCAAAGTCAATTTTAGAGACAACATCAATTTCTTCTCCGCGCTCTTTGGTCATATCATCACCTTCTTCATACATCCATTTAAGATTGACTTTTTTTCCGTTTTCTTGAATATCTTCAAGCAACATAATAATTTTCATAATCTGGCGAGCGGATGAAGAATTAAAGTATTCCAAATCAAATTCAATGTCGGTTACTTCATTGGGGTTTTTAACATATTCCTCCACCCAGTCATATACCGGCGAATAAAATTTTCCGGGGTCTTCTACTAAAGATCTACCGGCTATCAAAAATATATTTTCTTCCTTATCGAATTTTATTTCCGGACTTACTTTTGTTCGTTCTATAAATATAGATTCCATGGTATTTAAAATTTTACGGTCAAAGTATAAAAAGAATAGTCATCTTTCACGGGAAAAAACTCATAATTAATTTTGTCCTCTGTCTCTCGTGCAAGATCAATAAGCCCCAAACCGGCACTTCCTTCATCGTTGTTTCTCCCTTCACGCAGGTATTTTCTATATAAATTACTGAGTTCCTCTGTTGATAAACTATTCACCAAGTCCAATTGAGTTTTTAAAGCTTTAATATCTTTATTGGCAATATAATTTCCTGTCCCAATATTAAAATGTTTGTCTTTTAAACCAATCAGGAATATTCCTTCACGCTCGCCCTCAATTTTATAGGAATGTTTGCTGATATTTTGCAATATTTCAACCAAAAAATGGTAAACTTTTTTTTGCAATTTCAATTGCATATCCTGCATGTTGCTTTCAACCATTCTAAGCATTGGTCCCACAGCTTCTTGTGAATAGTTCCCTTTATGCATCAGTAAAATAGATTCCTTTGATATTTCTTCCCAAATTTTTTGAGCATCTTTAAGTTCTACTTTAGAGATGGCTTGCTCCTTTTTCTTTTGGCTCAAGTGAATTTGCATAAAGAACATAGATTTTTCATCATTTACCTTGATAAATTCATAAGGTATCTCGTCCTTTGATTTTCTGACCATCTCAATAAAACCCAGTCCGGCTCCTCCCTTTTCACTGATCTGTCTATTCATCAACACTTCACGATAAAGCATATTAAGCTCCTTTTTATCTAAGGAATTAACTCGATCAAGCCGTTCCTTCAGCGAGTCAACTTTACCATTGTCTATAAGATTTGATGAAATAATGTAAAAGGAATCTCCGACATTTCGAGTCATAAAATAATCCGAAAGCTCATCGGGTTCAGAAAGGCCTTTATCGCTGTCTGCGTAGCGAGCAATATTTTGGAAACTTTCAATCATTAAAAATGACAATTTATTTCTCAACTTACTGTGCTCTTCATTTAAGTTATTCTTAAACAAATTAGTAGCCATTGCCAATACTGTATTTGAAAAATTTCCCCGGTAAGAGAATGCAATATTGTCATCCTTTAATATCTGAAAAAAATCATGTATAATACGGTTTGTCATTTAATAATTGGTTGGTTTGGGTTGTAAATATATGATATTTACTCTAAAACAGAAAATTTTTCAAAATTTCTTTTTTAATAAAACCACATTTTCCGTATGATGTGTCTGGGGAAACATATCTACAGCACGGGTTCTTTCAACACTGTATTGTTCTGCTAACAGCTTAATATCACGGGCTTGTGTTGCCGGATTACAGCTGACATAAACAATTTTATTGGGGCCGGCAGCTAATAATGCTTGGATTACATTTTTATGAATTCCGGCTCTCGGCGGATCCAAAACAACTGTATCCGGGTAGCCTTCCTCTTTAAACAACTCCTCTGAAAAGACATCTTTCATATCTCCGGCGTAAAATTGAGTGTTTGAGATATTATTTAACCGGGAATTAATGCGAGCATCTTCCACGGCCTCTTCTACATATTCAATGCCCACGACTTTCTTGGCTTTTTGTGCAAGAAATGCAGCGATTGTACCGGTGCCTGTATATAAATCGTAAATAAGTTCGTTATCCTTGACATCTGCAAATTCTTCGGCAATTTTATACAATTCAAAGGCTTGCTCCGGGTTGGTCTGATAAAATGATTTTGGTCCCACTTTAAACGTTAAATTACCCATTCTTTCGGTCAAATGATCTTTGCCCGCATAGGGAATAACCTCTTGATCACCGATAGAATCATTTTTCTTGGTATTCACAATATACATCAGCGAACTAATTTCGGGAAACTCGGCTTTGAGGTGATCCAAAATTGCGGCAATTTTTTCCCGGTCATTCTTAAAAACAACAAGAATAACCATAACTTCCCCTTTAAGAGTTGTTCTTATAATAAGGTTTCTCAAAAAGCCGGTACCCTTTCTTAAAAAGAAATATTCATAGCCGTTTTGCTTTGCAAATTTATTGACTGCATTTCTTATAGAGTTAGACGGTTCGGGTTGCAAATAACAGGTCTCAAGATCCAATACTTTATCAAATCGTCCGGGAATATGAAAACCCAATCCGTTGAAATTTGTTATTTCTTTATCACTATCAGCCTCGCTTTGCAACAACCAACGCCTGTCGGTAAAAGTAAATTCCAATTTGTTTCTGTAATGCCTTTGTTTGGGCGAAGGCAAAATGTCTTCAAATTCGGGCAAATCAATATCACCAATTCGTTCCAGTTGATCCTTAATTTGTTTTTGCTTAAATTTTAACTGATCGTCATAGCTTAACATCTGACGAGTGCATCCGCCACATAGGTCAAAATGTTTGCAAAACGGTTCAACTCTCGATTCTGAATATTTATGAAATTTTATCGGATATCCTTTGTAAAAGCTCTTCTTCTTTTTATTGATCTGAATATCCACGATGTCTCCGGGTACCGTATCTTCAACAAAAACAGTGAGATCACCTTTCTCCGGGTTTCCCGACGGAACCTTTGCCACCGCTTTACCTTCTATTGCCAAATCAATAATTTCTATATTTTCAAATTTAGGGTATCGTCTTCCTTTTCTTCCCATTGGTATATTTATTTAAGAACACAAATGTACATAAAGCAAGGAAAGAAACATAATTTTTTAGAGATGAACTTCTTGTGTTTTATAAAAAAATGGGGTGGTAAAAAGTTCGTCCTCCTACTATTGTTGCAATTTAATAATGAAAGATATATTATTGAGTCCACTCCGATAATACCATTTTTGGAAAATATTGTAAATATAAAAACAGTATTGTGTTAATACTACTCTACTCGTTCGTATGTACCCAGGTCGGGAGCTTGATCAGATAATCTGCTCTGATTCAAAAGGTCCGTATTTAGTACTGAAGGTAATTCATTAACTATTTCTGTACTGCCGACATCTTTGGCCATTGAGAGGGTGTCCAGTTCAAAGTTATATTCTTGAGTACTCATAAAGTTTGCCGAACCATTAACTATCGGATTGATAAAGTGATTGACATCATCAGGATTTAATTCAGAATCATCATCTAAATCCAACATACAGTGATCCAGCATATAGTTCGCATTCACCCCGTCGGTATATAAGTCAGCAGCAAATTCAGTTTGCTGATTTCCTGAAATAATACAGTTTCCGAAATAAGCCTCATTAAGATTATAGACATAGGCTGCCCCATTGTGTACGAAATAATTATTGACTAAGACTGAAGGGGTATTTCTTATGGTAGAGTGCCAGTAATTGGCAATTGTGGAATGGTAAAACCGATAAGCTCCCCCCCGCGTTAACGCAATGGCATACTGTCCGCAATCGGCAAACAGTAAATTGGCTCCCAGCACAGTACTCATTTGTGCAAAAATTCCAAATTGAGTATGGTGCTCAATTTTAGAATTATAAATTGTGAGCATGGGATTGGAATTTTGTACCGAGTCAACCTGTATTCCAATATTTGCATTTTTTATTTCTGTAAAGTTGAACACATTATTATTACTGAATTTGGTAAGCCATATACCGCCCCATTGACCGGGTACATCAAAATACATATGTTCCAAACGATCCCCTTCAAATATTATGGGATTATTGAGACTGCCCTCGGCTATTATTGTTCCCAAAACAATCAACCTCGAATGTCTTGAAAAGTGCAAATGACAGCCTTCGGTTAGTGTCAGGGTGTGGTTTGAATCAACAGCCATGGAGTTCGTTATAAGGTAAGGTTTATCAGCAGTCCAAGTCTGTGTATCTAACAGTGAGTCATTTATTAAATGAACATCTTGACCGTAGGCTTCAAAATTCACATCTTGATAATTTCCGTTAGTTATAAATATCAAGGAATCCTTTTCTAACAGAGAGTTTTCGGCCGGGTCAATAGTTACATCGGCAAAGATGTATATACTGTCATTGGGCCCGATAACTTGATTTTTTATTTCTACCGACGGGACTCCATTAATATTCACACGAAAACAAGATTCATTTCCGCGGGCTAATACTATAGAAGATATTTCTACCGATTGGTTATGTGGATTTTTTACGGTAAATATTCGTGTGGCCGAACCAATGGATTGAAAGACTGTATCAAAGGTCAGAGTATCAACAGAAAACTCCAAACGGGCATCTTTGTCAGTTACAAAACTCTGCTTGTCACATGCATATATAAAACTGAGAAACAACAAGGGTAAAAGTATAATTTTACTTTTCATGTATATTTTTTTAAATCTAACGGCTCCGGGCTTGCTTTATTTTTAAATATTATTCATATTTTTAGAGAAATATGCAAATATGCATTGATTCACAAACTTAAACTTCATAATATGTTTGACAAAAATTATTTAGCCCCCCAACCCAATTCGGTTATTAAGTTGAATGAATTCTCGACAGATTACACGGGAGAATATGAAAAAAAAACCGCAAAAAAAGCACTCAAAAAAAACACCAAATCACTGAAAAAAATTCAAAAAAAATTCTATGCCGACAACCGATTTTCACTACTAATCATTTTGCAAGCACCCGATGCGGCAGGTAAAGACGGAACAATAAGGCATGTTATGGGAGGAATTAATCCTCAAGGATGTAGAGTACACAGTTTCAAGAAACCATCGACCAAAGAGTTGGAACATGACTATTTGTGGAGACATTACAAAGCCCTGCCGGAGCGCGGTATGATTGAAATTTTTAACCGCTCGCATTATGAAAATGTTCTGGTATCAAAAGTACATCCTCAAATTGTACTCAATGAAAATATTCCGCACATCGATACTTTGGACAAAGTAAATGATGCCTTTTGGGAAACCAGATACAACGAAATTAATACATTTGAAAAACATTTGGCTAATAGCGGAACCCATATTTTGAAATTTTTCTTGAACCTGTCTAAAGAGGAGCAAAAAACACGATTTAAGAGCAGGCTGTACGAATCGGAAAAAAACTGGAAGTTTAGTCCCAATGATCTCAAAGCAAGAAAAGATTGGAAAAAATACGTAAAAGCGTATGAGGATATGCTCAGTAATACTAATACGGGCTATGCTCCCTGGTTTGTTATTCCGGCAGACAAGAAATGGTTTTCACGAATTGCTGTCGGAACAATAATACATGACTATATGTCCGCCTTGGATTTGAAATTCCCTAAAGGTATCGGAAAAGATGCTATAGAAAAAGCTAAATTGGCTCTTGATAACGAATAAATAAAGGTATTAGTTCTTTACTGCTCTATGGCGTTCTGTCAATCAGAAAATGAAAAGAAACCCGGTAGAAGAAACTCAAGCGCCTACTTTAGATTTTAGGTTATTGATGAAAAATATATATCTTTGTAAAAACAATAAAGAGTTCAGTTTAAAAAGTTATAAAGTTGAAAGTTTATAAAGTTAAAGTGTTAAAAATAAGAGTTTTAAGTTAATTGTAAAATAATCTACAAAGCCCTGATAATTAAGCACATAACTTGTTTTACTAAAATAAAACATACTTTTTAGACCGGACTCAATAATATTTAACTCGGAAATACAGCTGATGCAAGACATAAAGCAGATTTTAATAAAGAAAATAATTAAAGCCATTCGTGAAATTTACCAAAAAGAAGCGGATACCTCAAAAATACAAATTCAAGCCACAAGAAAAGACTTTGAAGGGGATTACACCCTTGTTGTGTTCCCTCTGCTTGCGGCATCGGGGAAGGCTCCGCTTGAAACAGCAACTGAAATTGGGAAATACATTAAAGCGAGTACTGCAGAAGTTAGTGATTTCAATGTTGTTACCGGTTTTTTAAATCTCACAATTTCTGAAATATACTGGCAATCAATATTTGAAGAAATATACAGTATCAAAAATTTTGGTTTTAAACCAAGCACCGGAAAAAAGATTGTAATTGAATACTCATCACCCAATACAAATAAACCGTTGCATCTCGGCCATATGCGAAATAACTTTTTGGGTTGGTCTGTTGCTAATATTCTATCGGCTGCCGGCCATGATGTTGCAAAAGTGAACCTCGTAAATGATCGCGGCATACATATCTGTAAATCAATGCTGGCATGGCAAGAGTTGGGCAACGGAGAAACCCCAAAAGATGCCGGAATGAAAGGCGACAAGTTCGTGGGTAAATATTACGTATTATATAATGAGGAATTTAAAAAGCAAAAAGAAAAATTGATGGCCGAAGGCTTGTCTGAAAAAGAAGCCGAAGCAGAAGCCCCTTGGACCAAAAAGGCTCGCAGTATATTGAGACGTTGGGAACGCGGCCATAAAAAGACAAGACAGCTTTGGGAAAAGATGAATAACTGGGTATATGACGGCTTTGATGTTACATATAGCGCCTTAGGTATAAATTTCGATAAAATTTATCATGAATCTGACACCTACCTCAAAGGAAAAGAAATTGTCCTGAATGCCCTCAAAACCGGCGAACTTTCTCAAAGAGAGGACAGCACAGTTTATTTAGATTTAACTGAATACGGTATGGATGAAAAGGTGTTGCTCCGAGGTGACGGCACCACTGTATATATGACTCAAGATATTGGAACGGCAATCATCAGGTACAACGATTTTAAATTTGATGAAAGCATCTACGTTGTGGGCAATGAGCAGGATTACCACTTTAAAGTATTGTCTGTAATCCTTGACCGATTGGAATACCCTTGGTCAAATCGATTAACTCATTTGTCATACGGCATGGTTGAACTCCCCGAAGGCAAAATGAAGTCCAGAGAAGGAACTGTAGTGGATGCCGACGACTTACTGGAAGAGATGATTACTTCAGCGAGAACATCCTCTGAGAAATCCGGAAAACTTACCGAGGTTTCTGACAAAGAAAAAAAAGAAACATATCGCAAGATTGCTTTAGCCGCATTGAAATTTTTTATTCTTAAAGTAGATTCCAAAAAGAATATGGTATTCAATCCCAAGGAGTCTATTGATTTTAATGGTCATACCGGTCCGTTTATTCAATATGCATATGTGAGAATACAATCGCTGCTTAATAAGGCAAATAACAACAATATGTACCCTAAAAAAGGAAGCGATACGCTTATTTCAAAAAATGAACTTGAACTGGTTAAGTCCATCTATAACTTTTCTGAAATACTTGAACTGGCTTCCAAAAAGCGTAATCCCTCTATAATAGCCAACTATCTGTATGATTTGGCGGGAGAGTATAACAGCTATTATCATAACTCGCCGATTCTAAAAGAAGAAGATGAAAAAATTAGAAATTTCAGAATTATATTGTCTGAAAAAACGGCCGAAATTCTGAAATCCGGATTGTCTCTGTTGGGAATTGAGGTCCCGGAAAGAATGTAACTGATGTTTCGCAGTTCATTGTATTGTGCTGATTTAAATCAAGATAATATTCTGATTTACAAGTCTTTGTTGATTTAAACCTTGATATAAAGCCTTATAATTTCTATATTCTCATAAGCCGTTTGCAATATTTCATATCTGCATCTGTGTGGTGTTTTCACCACACAGGATTTAGTAGGATACAAATTCCTGTCAGGTGCAGAATATTAATTTTTAAAACCTTATTGTCAAAACGCAATTTAATATGACATTTGTTATATGAGTGCACTTCGAAAATACCATTTTTGGAAAATATTGTAATTACGAAAATAGTATTGTGTTAATAATAAGGACTTTAAAAACATGTAAATCTTGTTAATCCTGTCAAAAAAGACTTTTCGGAGCACACTCTTATATGTAATATTATAACTTGCAGTATTAAGGAACGAAAACAAAATAACTTCGCCTACGCTGTCATATTTGTTTC
>JAYEIA010000030.1:0-3691 GCA_034659855.1 Bacteroidota bacterium | reverse complement strand
AGGGTCTAAGACGTATGTTTTATTTTAGCAAAATAATCTATATGCTTAATCATCAGGGTTTTATAAATTATTTTGGCTATGGTTTATAATGACGTTATTTTTCCGGAGGTTGAGCGAAGTCGAAACCGGTTTCGGGGCTTGTTTTGCAAACAACATGCTCAACCTCCGGAAATTTTTAAAATAATCTTGTAAAAGCTTTATAATCACCATATTCAAAATAGCACATCTATTCTAAACTATAGCCATTATTTTATAATTAACTTAAAACTCTTATTTTTAGTACTTTAACTTTATAACTTTTTAAACTGAACTCAATGCGTAATTGTTTAACAATTAGAATAATATTAAGGACTTTTTAAAAGAGTCCTTTTTTACAATATTAAAGAATAAAAAACTTTGGGCGGCCACTTTACATATAAAACAGGAGCTTTGAAATTTGCCTTGAATACTTATTATCAAATTGGAAAAAAAGCGGCTACTTGGGTTGATGAAAACAGTTTGCCAACCGGTTTATCTGCCGATGATTTTGGTTTAGAAGCAGAAGCCGGAAACGGACAAAAAATTTCAGCCTATAATGTTAGTCTTGACGCTATGTATAAAATTTCGGATAATCTTAAAGCGGGAGTTGGGATCGAAATTCTTTCAGGAAATGATTTAACTGATGTGGACAGAACAGATGAGAATGCTTTTGCTCCATTGTACGGGACAAACCATAAATTCAACGGATGGATGGACTATTTTTACGTAGGAAACCACGGAAGTAACGTAGGTTTACATGATTTGAATTTCAAGGTAATTTACAATAACGGCCCATTTTTCGTAAAACTTATCCCTCATTATTTTATGGCTGCCGGAGCTCAAGAATATGTTGATATGGATGGAAATACTCAGGATATGGGTGCATTGGGCACAGAAATAGATTTATGGGCAGGTTATCATTTTGTGCCTAAAGTTGCCAGTATTCAGTTCGGTTATTCTCAAATGTTTGCCTCTGAAGGAATGTATGCTCTTAAAGGTGTCGGTATTTCTGAGGATAATGGGATGGGAACAAATAATTGGGCCTGGATTATGCTTGTTTTGAAACCCAAATTTTTGATTTCTAAATAATTATTAGGAACAGATACGAAATAAATTATGATAGTTAGGCGAAGTTATTTTGTTTCCGTTCCTTAGTAGTAAACAGAATAAAAATAAAAAAACTCCGTATTGAATGTTCAGTACGGAGTTTTTTATTAGTTTAATTTTAGAAGATAAATCCGGAGATTGTCAGGTTTTATTGATTAAGCTTCTGAACAAGTCCTATAATCTCATTCAGGTAATGTTCGTCAAAATCCAGTTTTCTTGCAATTTGCAGACATAAATCATACTCATAAGGGTGAACTTCACCATCAACCATGGCCATATATATGGCATCCGTTAATTGGGTTTCTTTGTCCTCATGGTTTGCAGGAACAATAAATTTTAAATTCTCGGCATTTCTTAAAACGTCATCAATATCTTCTTTTTCCAGTCCGTAGTTGAATGCCTGCTCTGCTAAGAACTCTTTTTCTTTTTCTTCAATTTTGTCATCAGCAAAAGCGACGGCGACTAAATTTTGAAAATGTTCGATTTTTATCTTTTTTCCCATTTTTTATCTCTGTTTTTATTGTTTCTTTTTGTTGAACTTTATTAAGTTATTTCTTTCTGTATTCAATTGGTCACTGATTCCTACTTTATAGAGGTGGGAGTATTGCAATCGTTTGTACTCTTTTGTGAGTTTCATGAGTTGATTTTTTGCAAATTTTGCAATCTCAACAGTACTTTTTTTCTTTTGAATTCGCTTACCGTTTTCAATCACTTTATATAAAACAGGTTCTGTCTTCAAATGTTTTGTTTCCATCGATTTCAATGAGTCGTGAGGATGAACTATTTTATTGACCATTTTCTCATTAGACATACATACAATATCTACACCAAAGAAATTTCCGTCAGTATCAAATGTTCTAAAAACATGCTTTTTTCCCGGTAAGGTGATTTTTGTTGTAGAATTTGATAATTTAATACGGTCTTTCCCACGGAAGTGTGCCAACTTAAATACTCCGTCCAGAGCAGCATCCGGTTGTCCGGTAATAAGTCCGGTGCCTACACCGTAAACATCTATTTTAGCTCCTTGTTCGCATAAACTTTTTATGAGGTGTTCATCGAGTTGGTTTGAGGCAGCAATCTTCACATAACCCAATCCGGCATTATCCAGCATCTTTCGGGCCTCTTTAGATAAATAAGCCAGGTCACCGCTGTCGAGTCTTATTCCGGTGAGTCTATTGCCGTGCTTCTCCATTTCTTTGGCAACTTTTATGGCATTGGGAAGTCCTATTCTGAGTGTGTCATAAGTGTCAACCAGAAGTACACAATCGTTGGGGTGATGTTGGGCAAAATGTCTGAAAGCATCTAATTCGTTGTCGTGTGCTTGTATGAAGGCATGAGCCATTGTTCCGGAAACAGGAATATTAAAGTCCATGCCCGCTTTTACATTGCTGGTTGCATCAAACCCTCCGATGAAGGCGGCTCTTGAGGCATGGTAGGCTCCTGTGCTTTGTGCTCGGCGAAGACCAAAGTCTATTAATTTTTTGTTCCCTGCCACATGCCTTATTCTTGAGGCTTTTGTGGCAATTAGGGTTTGGAAGTTTAAAATATTCAGAAGCATGGACTCTATAATTTGGGCTTCAATAATATTGGCTTCAACAGTAAGTACCGGTGCTGTCGGGAAAACTAAATCTCCTTCTCGAGTACTGAATATTGTTCCGTTGAATTGAAACGATTTGAGGTATTCCAAAAATTTAGGATTAAACCCTTGGTTTTTAAGGAATTTAATATCTTCCGGAGTAAATTCAAATTTTTCAAGAACATCAAGCAATGTTTCCAAGCCGGCAAAGAGGGCATAGCTGCCCTTGAAAGGCGTTTTTCTGAAGAAATAATCATAAACAGCTTTTTCGTCTTTTTTTCCGTTAAGGAAATATACTTCTGACATGGCCAGTTGGTATTGGTCGGTGTATGTTGCGGTGAACGTATTCATATTTTTAATTTAAGTGTACAAATTATAATTGTTTGGATATTAAAACGATCATAAATATAGAAAACAATGTGAAAACTGCAAGATATATATACCCGGCTGATATATATTATAGGTTAAAATATATAGATATATGTACATTACGATGTATAACCAAAAATAGATAGAATGAAAACAATTGTCAGATTTACAATGTTACCGGTCTTTATAATGCTTATAACCGTACAAGGCTTTTCACAAGAAAAACTACTGTCATGTCAAGTATGAAATTTCGGGTAAGTTGCCACTACTTTTTCTTTTTGTGGACTTATAAAAAATAAGCATAGCCATAGCTACGTGAGGCTTTTTTTACGCAAATAAATCTTCAATATCATTTTTATCAAGTTGTTTCACAAAACTGTCGTCGGTGCTTATTATTTCGCTTGCAATTTTTTGCTTTTTCTCTTGATATTTCATTATCTTTTCTTCAATAGTATTTTTGCATATCATACGGTAGGCTATTACTTTCTTTTCTTGTCCTATCCTGTAACAGCGGTCTATGGCTTGGTTCTCTACTGCCGGATTCCACCAAGGGTCAACGATATAAACATAATCGGCTGCTGTGAGATTCAGACCTGTGCCACCGGCTTTCAAACTTATTAG
>JAYEIA010000029.1:0-3703 GCA_034659855.1 Bacteroidota bacterium | reverse complement strand
CGAAAGCTTAACGTATGATGTTTCGAATTGTTGAGATAAATGACTGCATTGATACAGTCCATACGGTATGAACTTTTTGGCAGGCGATGTTCGGCAGAATCTGTTACGGTAATGCTTTCCGGAATTATACTCAGGCTGTCGAGCAAAATGCTGTCTGACCGAACGGGCAAAGACTTATATCTCAGATTACTGAGTTCTTGCCCGTAGAGAGAAAAAGAGAAGAGCAAGAGGGCAAGAAGAGTTATTATTTTGTTCACAAAGACAGTTGCTTAAATCCGAAAGATATTGTGTTTAAGGATTTCACGGTCAAATGAAAAACCCTGTTGAATAAAAACGTATGATTGCCGAAATTATTCCTAAATTTGCATTCATGCAAGAAAAAAAGAACAAAAAGAAAGTCCTTGTTTTCTCAGATTGGTTTCTTCCCGGGTATAAAGCCGGCGGACCTATTCGCTCGGTTTCTAACTTAGTAAGGGCATTATCCGAGGTTTATGATTTTACGGTAGTAACGTCAGATCGTGACTTAGGAGACCCTGTGCCATACCCCGGGGTTGTAGTCAATACATTTTCGGAACATGAAGCCGGTTGCCGAATAATTTATTTGAGTCCGGGATTGTCCTCATACCGGAAAATTTGGTCAATACTAAGAAAACACCACTTTGACAAAGTTTATCTAAACAGCTTGTTTTCTGTTCGATTTTCTTTATTTCCTTTGCTGTGCATAAAGTTGCTTCGGCAAACTAATAAAACAGTTCTTGCACCGCGTGGCATGCTGGGGCGAGGAGCGTTGGAGATAAAATCATTTAAAAAGAAAATATTTTTAAAAGCCTCATTGGTTTTAGGGCTGTTTAAATCTATTCAATGGCATAGTACAGATGAGGAAGAAACGAAAGAAATTAAGTCTTTTTTCGGCAAAAACGCCCGAGTGAAGATGGCCCTCAATATTTCAACCATAGAAAAGGAGCGGGTTGAAAAAAGCATAGGAAATGAAATTAGATTTGTTTTTTTATCGCGAATAAGTCAAATAAAGAATTTATTGTACGCCATAGAATCATTCTCGGGAATAAATTTCAGTAAAAATATAGTCTTTGATATTTACGGAACACCCGAAGAGGAAAATTATATTGAAGTTTGCAAGCAAAGAGCGGCTGAGTCTGATATATCGGCAAAAATTAATTTTTACGGTTCGGTAAAAGGATCGGAGGTTGTTGAAAAGTTATCGAATTATCACTTTTTCTTTTTGCCCACAAAACATGAGAATTACGGTCATGTTATTTTTGAAGCCTTGTCGGCCGGATGCCCGGTAATTCTAAGTACAAACACACCATGGCGCCATCTGCAATCTAAAGCTGTCGGGTGGGATATTGATTTAAAAGATAAGTCTAAATATAAAGACGTCTTGAAAACCTGTTCCGTTATGAGTAATGAAGATTACCGGAAGATGTCTGAATCGGCATACAAGTATGCTGAGCAAACGGCCAATAATCCGGCGTTGAAAGAACAAAGTATAAACTTATTTGCCTAATGAAAACAACAGATTTATCCACCTTTGACAATTCCGATTATAATCCGGGAGCCGGACTTCCGGAAAGAGTCCTGTGGTATTTTGTTAATGCCTGCTTTTTCACTTCTCGTTGGTTGCCGATAAGTCGTTTTAAAGTATTTTTACTCAAATTGTTCGGAGCAAAAATAGGAAAGGGCGTTGTTATAAAACCGGCCGTTAATATTAAATACCCTTGGCATTTAACAATAGGTAATCATGTTTGGATTGGAGAAAATGTTTGGATTGATAATTTGGACAAAGTGAGTATCGGCAGCCATACGACACTCTCTCAAGGAGTTATGTTACTTTGCGGAAATCATAACTATAAATCGCCGTCGTTTGACTTGATTACAGGAGCCATAACCTTAGAAGACGGGGTTTGGATAGGAGCAAAAAGTTTGGTCGGGCCGGGGGTTATTTGTCGTTCGCATGCCCTGTTAAGTGTTCAGTCAGTGGCAACTTCAGATTTAGAGGCCTACAAAATTTACCGAGGCAACCCGGCAGTATTTGTAAAAAACAGAGAAATATCATGACCATTTCAATTATAACGGCATCTTACAACTCCGAACAAACCATAGAAACAGCCATACAATCGGTTTTGTCACAAACGTATAAAAATATTGAATATATCGTGGTTGACGGCAATTCAAATGACGGAACTTATGAAAAAATTTTAAAATACCGGGACGATATCCACACGGTAATACACGAACCCGATGACGGAATTTATGATGCACTCAATAAAGGAATAGAAGCAGCAACCGGTGACTTTGTGGGGTTTTTGCATGCCGATGATGTGTTTGCAAGCCCTTCCGTTACGGCACAAATTGCTGAGCTGATTAATGTGCGTAAAGCCGATGCGGTATATGGTGATTTACAGTATGTTAAAAAAGAGAATACCGCAAAAGTTATTCGTTTTTGGAAGTCGGGGGAGTTTAGTTTCAGAAAATTATACTACGGATGGATGCCGCCACATCCTACATTTTTTCTTAGGCGAGCTATTTATTTAAAATATGGTGTTTATGATAAGTCTTATCGTATAGCTGCCGATTATGAATTGATATTGCGCATTTTAGGAAAGCACAAAATTATACCGGCCTACCTGCCGATAGTTGTAACGAAAATGCGAGTAGGGGGTGCAAGTAACCGAAGCTTGAAAAATATCGTCCAAAAGTCAAGAGAGGATTTCCGAGCATTAAGAACCAATAAATTTGGTTCAGCATTCACTTTAATTTTTAAGAATTTAAGAAAACTTGGGCAATTTGTCAATAAATGATGTTGCTTCTGTTTTGAAATTTGTCGAAAAAATAAGTATTCCTGACAAATAATTTCAAAAACATTTCGTTCCTTTGCAAAAAGATAATATTATTTATGGAAATACTGGAGATTGTAGGTTATACGGCCTCAGGAATAGTTGCTTTGTCAATGACCATGAGTTCAATTGTGAAATTCAGATGGATAAATTTTGTCGGTGCCTTGTTGTTTTCAATATACGGATTTATAATCGGAGCCATTCCGGTGGGGCTGCTCAACGGGTTTATTGTTTCAGTTGATATTTACTATTTAATTCGGATTTACGGCAAAAAGCAAGATTTGTTTTCTGTTCTTGAAGTGCAAAAGGACAGCAATTATTTACTTAAATTTTTAGATTTTCATAAGGAGGATATGCAAAAATTCTTCCCGGGCTTTGAGTATAAACCGGAACTGAATACCATAAGTTTCTATATTCTTAGAAACATGGCCGTAGCCGGAGTTTTTTTAGCCCACGGCGAAGGAAAATCTCTCAAAGTCGGCATGGATTATGTTATTTCTCAATATCGTGATTATCAGAATGGTAGATATGTTTATCATCGTTTAAAAGATAAGTTACAAAAAAGCGGATTTGAAAAAATACGAACCTACGGGTACAGTGCAAGGCATGTAAAATATCTAAAGAAGATGGGGTTCAAAGAAACCAAAGACGGGTTGTATTATGAAAAAATGATAACTTAAGGAAGCTCATAGCGAATAATTAATTTTCAAAATGATTGAAAAATATTAGTATGAAAATATTAGTAACCGGAGGAACCGGATATATTGGGTCGCATACCGTAGTAGAATTGCACAATGCAGGATTTGAAGTATGCATAGTTGATAATTTATCCAATTCAGATAAAAACG
>JAYEIA010000028.1:0-17078 GCA_034659855.1 Bacteroidota bacterium | reverse complement strand
CCTCGTAGAGACGTTGCATGCAAGGTCTCTACGAGGATTGGTTTTTCCTGAAATATCCAAAATTGTTATTTTGTTAATTTGTTCTGTTTTTTTCTTTATAAATAATCTTGGAATTTTGTATTAACAGAATTTCAAACTTTATTACCTTATTTTTTAATTAAAAATTTCAACGAAATACGACAATTTTGTTTTCCGAACAAATTACTACAAACACCTGATAATCAAATTATGGGTCAGGATTTCTGTAACTACTATTTTTCCATAGTAAAAACTTACTAACAATTTGATAATGAAAAAGCGAAGTTGCAAACTTCGCTTAGCAGTTCTTTTTTAATTTTGGAAGTTTTATAAAATGTTTTGCAATTAATTTAAAATTATTATTTTTAGTACTTTTAACTTTATAAATTAAACTCATCTGTTAGTACTCATCTTTTCCTTTCAGTGCTTTCAATTCGGGCTTAGTACCAACAATCTTTTTTAGTTCTTTTATTGTTTTACTGATGGCCGTATGCTCCTTTTTTGTTTTTTCGAGATAATTTGGCCCGCCTAATTGGTCTTTGAGGATTTTAATGCGATTGAGTAATTTTTCAATTTCAGAAATAATGGTTTCCGTATCTTTAGGAATTATTCTGTTGTATTCTTTTTCCACTCGAAGTGTAAAATCACTAATGACATTCATGTAGTTTATAAATGCATCAAAAGGAGACTCGTAGGGGTTAAAATAGTCATGCACAATTCCGTCGGAGCTTATTTTTGTACTCATATAGTAGAAGTGATCGCTGGCTTGCAGTCTTCTCCAATTTTCAAGAAGTGTAACGTTTTCAATGTGATCCATTTTCGGCCCTAATTTATACAACTTTTCCAGTGCTTCTTTTTGCATTTCATTACCCAACCAAGCGGTAATATCTCGTTCTTGGTCGGCCCAAGAAATGGAGTGGGGTACATTCATTGGGGCAACCGGTTGATTAGCCCGTGCAACTTCCGATGCTTTTGCAAATTCGAAGTCGGTATTGTTAAGTACAGCTTCCGGTAATTTTTTCAGGAATTTAAAAATACCGGTTTCACTTTTCTGATGTTCTCCAAAAGTTTCGTAATCCATAAAAAGGTTTACAAACCGCTCTTTGTCATCGGTCTCGTTGAGCCATGAGGCATAGGTTTCAACAGATAACGGCCATTGATCCCATCCTTTATTAGAGAATCGAAAGGCAATATCATCACTCAATTCGTAATTTCGGAGCATGAGTTTCAATTCCGGGTTAAGCACATTGTAGTAGAGCATATTCGAACTTTTCCAGCCTAAGAGATGTTTTGCTCCTTCAGTAATCATTGCTTCATAGCCCATTTCAGCAATGGATTCTCCAATTTCATTGTTGTATATCAGCTCGGTATTTCTAAAAACAGTTGGTTTTTGACCAAATAATTTTTCAATAAGCTCGGCATGATCTTTTACCTGTTTTTTAAATTCCTCTTTTCCTTGCAGCGAAATTAATGAGTGCGAGTAGGTTTCTGCCAAGAACTCTACATTTCCGGTTTTCGCCAGTTCCTGAAAGCTGTTTATAACTTCCGGCACGTAGTCGGCAAATTGTTCCAGAACGGTTCCTGTAATCGAAAACGTTACTTTAAATTTGTCGCCGTGTTGTTTGATAAGCTTTTTGATAAGCTCATTGGCCGGAAGATAGCAATCTTTGGCAACACGTTTTATAATTGTTTTATTGGTAAAATCATCAAAATACATACTGTCTTCGCTGATATCAAAAAAACGGTACCTTTTAAGTCGGTAGGGTTGATGAACTTGAAAATATAATGAAATCTGCTTTTTATTGCTGATTTTTTTATTGCTTGATTTCTTAGATTGTGCTTTTTTCTTTGCCATTACAATGAGAATTTAATTGGAGTTTTGTAGTATTTCTGTATATATTTTTTTAACTTTTTTAGCGGGGGTTGTCCATCGAATACGCTCAACTTCCGGTTTTGAAGAACGTTTTAACATGTCTGCCATGCCCTTGTACTTGATTAGTCCGTAGATGGCATCGGCTGTGGCGTGTTCATCCCAGTAGTTTACCTTTATGGCATTTTTCAATACTTCGGAAACGCCGGATTGTTTTGATATAATAACCGGTACATTAGACCGCATGGCCTCTAAGGGCGATATTCCGAATGGTTCAGAGATAGAGGGCATCACGTACACGTCGCTGATGGCATACATACGAGTAACTTCTTCTCCCCTCAGAAAATCGGTAAAATGAAATTTATCCGTAATTTTTAATTCGGCAGCGTATCGAATCATTTTTCGCAATAAATCTCCGTTGCCGGCCATCACAAATCGGACATTATCTAATTTGTCGAGCACCAGTTTTGCCGCCCGCAGAAAATATTCCGGACCTTTTTGGTAGGTGATTCTGCCCAAGAACGTGACGATTTTTTCATCTACATTTTTCTTGAAAGATTTATCTTCGCCTTCTTGTGGTTCAACAGCATTGTGTACAGTTACTGTTTTTGCTGAATCTACCCCGTATTTGTTTACAACAATATCTCCGGTAAGTGAGCTTACGGTAATTATTTTATCGGCATTTTCCATGCCGTATTTCTCTATGGCGAATACTTGGGTGTTGATGTTGTCTTCTCCGCTGCGGTCAAATTCGGTAGCGTGTACATGAACCACTAAAGGTTTGCCCGAAACCTTTTTTGCCGCAACTCCGGCAGCATATGTCAGCCAATCGTGAGCATGTATGATGTCAAAATCATATTGTTCTGCAATCAATGAGGCTACTTTGGCATAATTGTCCACTTCATTCATCAAGTTGGGGCCGTATTTTCCGGAGAATTTAAATGTGCCGTCTTCGCTTAGTAATGTATTTTCAATTCTGTTTTCTTCTTCAATCGAAAGGCGTGTGCCTTCTTTGAGGAAATAAATGTTTCCTTCTTTGTCGGTTTGGATTTCTTTTCCTTCAGCTCTTTTTTCTCTGATGAACTTTGCATATTGTTCGGGAGACATATAGGGTCTTATTTTTGATTTGACCTCAAGAAAATTTACTGTTTTAAAATCTTCCTCCTGTCTTTTTTCGGTAAAAGTCTGCGTTGAAGATTTGTACAGGTATTCTTTTGTTTCAACCGCTTTGTATGCAGAAACGTTTGAGTCGGAAAATCTTTCCGCATTAATATCTCCGGCTCCTACTAAATCGGCTGCCTTGTTGTCTTCATCTCCGTAAAGTTTGGGAACAACAAACAGTATTTCAATATCTTCAAGTCCCGACAGACTTTTTGTAAGACCGTAACATGCTGTGCCTAAACCGCCGGAAATGTGGGGAGGAAATTCCCAACCGAACATTAATACTTTCATAAATCTTTTTCTTTATATGATATCCGAATATTTTTTTTAGTGATATTTGGATCGGTTAACAAATGATATTTATAAGTAAACATTATTTGCTTTGTTCTGTTTGTTTAATCATCGCTTCAATTCTTAGTAATTCGGCTACTCCCGGGGCATATGAAATTGCTCCTTGGGGTTCAAAAGGCGGGTCGCCGTCGTACACTTCCGAGATAGTTCCTATGCCGCCTCTATAGACTTCTTCTGAAAAATTATTGTAAAGGGTTTGAACAAAATGCAAGCCGGATTTTCCGTGTAATTTTAGCCAAGCCTCACAAAATGCACCCAGAAGCCAAGGATGAACAGAGCCGTTGTGCTTTGCCCTTTTTCTTTCATGCTCATTGCCTTGGTGTTTACCTTTGTATGAACTGCTTTTTGGTGATAAGGAGCGCAGGCCTCTGTCTGTCAGAAGATTTTTTTTGATATTTTCAAGTATCCGCTGCTTTGCTTCTTCTTTTAATGGAGAATAACAGAGCGAGGCGGCAAAAACTTGATTTGGTCTTATTTCATTGTTCTGAGAGGAGTCAGATACATAGTCATAAAGATTTTTACCGTCTTCATTTATAAATAAATCGGGATAAAAATGTTCAATTTTATCGGGTAAGTTTCCTATTAATTTTTCTGTTTCGGTATCGTTATTTTCTCGGGATAACTCCAAAGCAAATAGGAGAGCATTATACCATAATGCATTAATTTCATTGAGGAATCCCACTCTTTTAACTACCGGTTCACCGTGGGTTATTTCGTTTATATGGCTTATGGGTATTTCGTTGGACTTGGGGGAGTACAGTAAGCCATTCTCGTGTAAAACTGTTCCGGCATAACCGGCGATGAATTTTTTTATCAGGCTTTTCAGGAAGTTGCCGTATTTGGCCCAGATGTGCTCCTTTTGATCGGAAGCTTCATTGTAGTGCTGCAGTGCATAGAAAAATAACAGCGGGACATCGGCTTGTTTTGTTTGCTTTTGTTGCTTAAAGCGTGATAAAGCAGAATCTGTCAGTTCTTCAAAAGATTTGAAATCTTTTTTTGGTAAAAACAAGCCGGGTAAAGCAATGAGTGTTTCCCCCAATTTATTAGTACACCAGTGGTAGCCGGTTTTTAATGTTTTCTTCCCTTTGATATCAATAACAAATTGTTGGGCGGCATCCTCCAAGTGTTCTTTAAATGTTTGTGGTGCTTTTCTGAGCTTAGCTTCTTTATCAAACTGTTGTTTAAGTCCTCTGCTGTTAGCCTTTTTAAGCCCAACGGAAAATACAACTTCAGACCCTTTTTTGACATCAAGTTCAAAATAACCCGGGGAGAATAAATCTTCAGAATACTCGTAGCCTCTTTCTTGTTCGGCCTCATATTCGTTGTTGTAGTTCCAGTCCGGGGCATGAACAAATTTACTTTTGAGATTCGTCTGCATGTATAAATAAGGGTAGTTCTGATACATGCGATATCTTACCCCGTGATCGGTATTTTGTACAGCTGTTTCTGCATCCATATTTATTTTGGATAATGAATGGACATTTCTGAACGCCAACAGGGGCATTATTTTTAGCTTGGTAGGTGAATGTGCATCAACAATGGTATATTTAGTCAATACACGATCTTCATGAAGCAACAGTACGCGCTGTTTTTTTAGAATTACTCCCCCCACACGATAGATTTTTGTAGGTATCGGTTCATATTTCATTTCTCTGAGGTAGCGGTGTCCGTGCGGATCATAAATTCCTTCCGGGTATTTACTTATTCCCATTCGAGATGCTTTGCCGTGTTGAGTAACGGTTTCATTTATTCCCGACAGCAACACATGATAGTCATCTTCACTGCTTGGCCAAACCAATAAGCCGTGATATTTTCGTGTATTGCAGCCTACTATTGTTGTGGAAGAATACGTTCCGTTCTTATTTGCCCTGAACAGCTCCCTTTTTAATGAGTATTCAAGATTTACAAGTTTGTCTTTTTTAATTTTGTATGCACTCATTTTTCTTGTCGGTTATGGTTGTGATAAAAATCTTTAACAATATAAACAATAACAAAACTATGAACAAATTTAAAGCAAAAAAAATAATTTGAGCCCGATATTGGGATTAAAATATTTGATAATTATTTATAGTCTGATTATGAGTGTTTTGTGTTTTTGATGTGGTTAGTTTTTATAACTGTAAAATTGTAACGCTTGCTCGGTCTAATACGATTATTTATATCGAGCAATGGCTTATTTCCGAGTAAAATATTCCTGTTGTATGGAATAATTTCTGTAAAATTATTAGCTTTGTCCGGTATGTCAAAAAAGAAAGATAATGTAAATAAAGGGCGCGAAATTTTGTGGATGGCCCTTTCAGTGTTTGTTTTTATTGCAGCAATTCATAAAACGGTTTATCAAGGATTTTCAGAGAGTTGGTTGTTTTTTGTTCTTGTGGCCGTTGCATTGTTGATGTGGTATATACGTCGTAGTATGCGTAAGAATTCAGAGTAAGCGGATAAGCATAAAATATTATTGTCAAAATATTAAAAAATTCAAAAATGAAGCAATATATTAAATGGAGTTTTGCAAGTTTATTATTATTTGGTACACTTAATATAAGTGCACAAAATAATTTTTACAAGCTTAAAGCTGAAACAATAAACGGAGAGACATTCGATTTTAGTCAGTTGAAAGAGAAAAAGGTGCTGATTGTAAATACGGCATCAAAGTGTGGATATACACCACAGTACGAACAGTTGCAGGCTTTGCATGAGCAGTATGGGGATAACGGTTTTGTTATTCTGGGCTTTCCGGCCAATGATTTTTTAAAGCAAGAACCCGGCAGCGACTCTGAAATCAAAAATTTTTGTCAAAAAAACTATGGAGTTACTTTTCGTATGATGTCAAAAATCAGTGTCAAAGGCGATGGGATGCATCCGGTATATAAATGGCTAACCAATAAAGAATTAAATGCTTTTGAAGACAGTAAAGTGAGTTGGAACTTTCAAAAATACTTTATCAACGAAAGGGGAGAATTAGTTGCTGTATTTAAGCCCAAAGTGAAACCTGATGATGATAAAATTATTCAATTAATCAATAAAAAGTAAAATTTGGGTTTGCTTTGAAAAATAAAAACCTAAGAAAGTACAATGAACACTGAAAAAAAAAGATTATTACACAGTCTTTTATTTCCTGCACTTTTAACCGTAATAATGTGGGTGGTAAAGCTCGCTGAGTTGTTATTGGATGTGCATTTTACCAAATTTGGAAATTTTCCTTTGGATTGGCGATACATCTCCGGAATATTAAGTTCTCCTTTTATTCACGGAGATTTGGATCATCTAATTTCTAACACCGTACCGTTTTTGGTGTTGGGTACCGCACTTTTTTATTTCTACAGAAAGCATGCCTACAAAATATTCTTGTTCTTATTATTATTTACGGGAGTTTTTGTATGGTTGGCCGCACGCCCGGCGTTCCATATCGGTATGAGCGGCATTATTTATGCTTTAGCTTCCTTTTTGATTTTTTCGGGCTTTATTCATAATAATAGAGAGCTCACAAGTATATCTTTAATTGTTGTTTTTTTATACGGAAGTATGGTGTGGGGTATTTTGCCCGGAAAGGAAGAGGTCTCTTGGGAATCACATTTATTCGGGGCTGTTGTCGGACTAATTGCTGCCTTGTTTTTTAGTAAAATGACGGCACAAGAGCAACAAAAAGAATGCCTAACCGGTTATAAAGAATATGAGGATGTAAGTATTTCTCACGATAAAATTAAATCTGTAAACTATCAATATAAAGAAGATGAAGAGTAAAGTTATAGTTATTATATCAGTTTTTATGATTTTCAGCGGAAGCCTAAAAGCCCAAATTGTTGAGGACTCCGTAAATTGGATGAGTTTTGACAGTGTACGTGTTAAATTTAAAGAATTTCAAAAGCCTGTATTGATATTTTTATACTCGGAAGATTCCGATTCTTCAAAATTAATGCAGACCGAAACATTTTCCAATACTGAGGTGGCGAGTTATATCAATTTTTTATTTTACCCGATTAAATTTGATATTAATTCAAAGGATACCATTGTGTTTTTTGACGGACAGGAGTATGCAAACTCATCGGAAAGTAAAAGTAAACATGATATGGTGTATATGTTTACGGGTAATACCGATACGGTGCCGGCATTGGTTCTGTTCGACAAAACGGCCAAAGGACAGTCATTCTACGGGTTTAAAAACAGGGATGAAATATTTAGAGTGCTCATTTATTATGCAGAGCAAATTGGGCAAGGAACAAGCTATGAGGACTGGCTAATCTATCATAAAAAAGCCTATCCGCCGGGGCAAGAGCAAATAATGACAAGACTAAAAGTAGATTGGTTAAAGCCGGCGGAAGCCATGGAGCTTCAGAAAGTAAAGCCTAAAAAAATGTTGTTTTATTTCTACGATTACCGAAGTATTAGCGGAACAGTTATGCGAACACAGATATTCAACAGCAAAAAAGTGAGCGATTATATTCGTGATAAATACTACATGGTGAATATTGATGTATTTACCAAAGATACGCTTCGGGTTTTCGGACGCAGCTACATTAATGAAAATAAACCCCATGAATTTCACCAATTGCCTGTTGAGGCTCTGGCCGGTTATATGAAGTTCCCGGCATTTATAATACTGGATGAAGACCATCAGGTAAGGGAAAAATTTCATAGATTTTTTACGGTAGAAAAGCTATTCCCCATTTTAAAATTTTACGGAGATGATATCTATAAAAATGAAACTTGGGAGGATTTTTTGCGGATTTATAACAGAATGAACCTCCAGCCGGAGGACTAATATAGAAGTATGCTGTGCCGATGTTCCATCTTATACTTTTGTTGATAAAGAATTAGAAAAGGGTAAGGAGTGTTGCGGATTATCTTCTGTCAAAGGCCGTTGCGGTGAAGTCCGGAATTATTTCTTGAAGTAAAAATTTTATCTTAACATCTTATTTATACTTTAAGAAGTTAAAAAAAATGAAAACTAACCTGAAAGGCTAAATTAATTCAGTATGAGTTTTCCGTGACGGACTGAAAGTTCGGTTTATTTCAACCCAAGGAACGCCTTGGGTTATTGTCATTTTTAGTCTCGCCTTGTAAAGGCAACTTATGGCTATAGTTTAGAATAGAGGTGCTATTTTGAATATGATGATTATAAGACTCTTACAAGATAATTTTTTAATTTCCGGAGGTTGAGCATGTTGTTTGTAAAACAAGCCCCGAAACCGGTTTTGGGGTTTGTTTTGCAAACAACATGCTCAACCTCCGGAAAAACAACATCATTTTATACTAAAGCCCAACTTATTAATAAACTGCCCTTGCAGGGCAAGCAAGCTCGTTTATTCCGGACCCGGTGCGTTGCACCGGGCTGAATTAAATTGCTCTTTCAGAGCGTTTCCAAACTTCGGAAAGTAGAACTATGGACTAAAATCTTTTGAGGAATCAAAATATTATGCAACCAAATTTTGATTTTTCATCTGTCTTGCGTTATCTAATCATTAATAAAAGAAAACATGAAAAAAGTTACATTATTTGTACTCTTATTTTCTCTTGTATTTGCATCAGGAGAAATTTCTGCACAGAAAAAGAGAAAAAAAGATAATCCCAACGTGGATTATCGTATTGATAATATGGGATATTGGGGGCGTATGGTCGAAAAGGGCTATGTCGAAGCTGCTCCCGAAATTAAAATCCCTGAGGCACGCTATACGGGAAGTGCATTAAATTTGATGAACATTAAAACGGAAGATTCTCCCGATGTTCCCGTTCATGATGAAGGCAATACAACGCAAAGTGAGACTTCAATATTTGTTGATCCCTCGAATAATTCGAAAGTTTTTAATTCAAATAATTCAACCTCATGGACCGGATCATCCGTGGGAACTGTCTATGGGACAAGCTCGTTTTTCAGCCACGACTTTGCCGCTACATTTTTCGGAACTTATGAAGCAACCGGCGGAAGCAACAGTGGTGACCCGGCTGCCTTAATTAGTTTGGACGGACGATATTACTCCGGCTTTATTCACAGCAATTCAGGTCAGGGAGTTGCTTATTCAACCGACGAAGGAACAACCTGGACGAGCGTCGTTGCCGGAACTACTTCGGGTTCAATGCTTGATAAAAATCACTTGTGGGTTGATAATAGCCCGATAAGCCCACACACCGGGAATGTTTATGATGCTTGGACCGATTTCGGAGGAAGTATGGATGAAGATATCGGATTTGTGCGATCTACAGACGGAGGCTTGACCTACTCTTCTGCCATTAATCTCAGTTCGGCTGTTAATGCAGGAAGTCATAATCAGGGAGTAAATATTAATTCAGGGCCTAACGGAAACGTCTATGTGGTTTGGGCAATATATGATGATTGGTATGGAAACGGCTATGAAGAAGCCCTCGGTTTTGCAAAATCTACTGACGGAGGCGAAACCTTTACTGCCGGAACAAGAATCATTGAAAATCTCAGAGGTGTGAGACCCGGCGTTTCAAAAAATCAACGCGTAAACTCGTTTCCCGTAATGGCTGTTGACCAGCAAACCGGAACTATATATGTTGTATGGGCCAACCAAGGAGTTCCCGGCGACAATACCGGAACGAACAAAAGTATATATATCTCAAAATCAACAGATGAAGGCGATACTTGGTCAGCACCTTCCAAAGTAAATCAAGGCCCGGCCGACGAAGGCAAAGAGGCCTATCTTCCTTGGATTACTTGCGACCCCGAAACCGGAACTTTGAGTGTCATTTATTATGATGACCGAAATGTGTCTTCTACTGAAGTTGAACCTTATGTTTCAGTGTCATACGATGGCGGTGAGTCATGGGAAGATATGAAAGTGGGTGATGTCGCATTTACACCTTCACCCATATCCGGATTAGCCGGTGGATATATGGGCGACTATTTGGGTATAAGTGCTCGAGGCGGAATGGTATATCCCGTCTGGCCCGATAACCGAAACGGTTATGTGCAATCTTTCGTTTCTGTATTTGAAACAAACAGTTTGGCCAGACCTGAAAATTTGAATGCCGTGTTAACTGACGGAACCGGACAAGTTGATTTGTCGTGGACATTCTCTGAAGCTAAAGCGTTGGATTATTTTAAAGTATATAGAGACGGCGTATTGTTAGAAACTACAACTGAAACTACGTTTACCGATATGTTGCCCGAAGCCGGGGAATACAATTTTGGTGTTTCTGCCATGCATACCAACGGAGAGTCTTCCGTAGTATATGCTTCGGTTTCTTGGGGTTCGCCTCAAATATCCGTAGATCCTACAAGTCTTTCCGAAACATTGTTGGTAAACCAAACCTCAACCCGGATAATTACCGTGGAAAATACCGGCAACTTGCCGTTGACTTATGATATGAGCTCATCAATCATCAGTAAATCTGCTCCTAAAGTGTATTGTGATGCAAGCGGCGGCGGTGATGAGTATATTTCAGGTGTAGAGTTTGCAGGTATCAGTAATACCGGAACCTCTGCAGACGGCTATGCCGATTATACGGCAATGGAAGCCTCTCTGGATGCCGGTAATACTTACGATATTACTATCACAAACGGAAATTCATGGAGTAGTGATGACTTGGGAATTTGGGCCGACTGGAATCAAGACGGAGACTTTGAAGATACCGGAGAGAATGTTGTTTGTACTTCCGGCGACGGAGCAGATGGGGTTTACTCATTTACGGTACCCGATGGTGCATTAGGCGGAAATACAACCCTGAGAATAAGAATAAAGTATTCAGGCTCTGATTGTGGTTCTCCGTGCGGAGCAACGTCATATGGCGAGGTTGAGGACTATGGTTTGGTTATCAATTCTTGGTTGCAGGTAGGAGAAAGTACCGGAAATCTATATCCCGGAACAACGGAAGAAATCCCCGTTACTTATAACTCGCAAGACTTAGCAGAAGGAACCTATAATGCCAATATTACATTTAACAGTAACGATTCCGAAAACCCTTCAATCGTTGTTCCTGTTACTTTGGTAGTTTCTGCAACGGCTCCTTTAGCCGCTGAGGTGTATGCTTCTGAATCTTTGGTTTGCAGCGGTTCGGAATTGCAACTATTTGCCAATGCCGTAGGAGGTTCAGGTGTTTATTCTTATACTTGGAGTTCTGTACCGGCCGGATTTACATCTGACATCGCTAATCCGACAGTAACACCTGCTGAAAATACGCAATATTTTGTGGAGGTTGATGATGGAATTGAAACAGTAAGCGGTTCAACATCAATTACAATTAACAACGTACCGACTCAGGCAGCAGCCCCAACCGGTGATGAAATTTCATTCTGCCAAGGCGGCGGAAATACAGCTTATTCAACAACAGGAGCATCTAATGCCAACTATTACATATGGGAAATATCTTCTGTTGAAGCGGGAGATATTGACGGTGAGCAGATGAATTCTGTAGTATCATGGAATCCAATGTTCTCGGGAAATGTTAATATTACGGTAACAGCCGTTAATCAGTGCGGAGAAGGAACAACTTCCGATGCCCTTCCAATTACCGTAGAACCTCAGCCTGATGTATTACTTGATATGGAGTCAGATTTCTGTATTGATGAAGCCTCAATTACTCTTGAGGGTGGCTCACCCATAGGCGGAACATATTTTGTTGACGGAACGGAAGCTTCAGAATTTGACCCGGCTACTATAGGAGTCGGCTCACATTCAGTAAGCTATTATTACTCAAACGGAACATGCGATGCCACAGCATATGCAACCGTTTCGGTGAACGAACTGCCAATTGTAAGTCTTGATATGCCGGTAACGGATGTCAGTATCAATCAGCCCACATTGGTTCTTGAGGGCGGAACACCCGCAGGCGGAGTTTATTCAGGAACAGGAGTTGTTGACGGTATTTTCTATCCTTCGGATGCCGGAGTAGGTTTTCATACCATAACTTATACTTACGAAGATAATTACGGTTGTATGGCTGAGGCTGTACAGGAATTGGAGGTTAGCTCCACAATACAAGTAGAAACTACTGAGACTTTAACTTTGGAGATTTATCCTAATCCTGTTACTAATGTCGTTTATATAAGTATTGAGAGTCTTGAGCAAGAAGCTTATACCATTGAGGTATATAATCAACTGGGAATGACTGTTTATCAAAAAACAATTGAAGCGGTAAACAGCCCACAAACAGCCATTGATTTAAGCGACTATGCCAACGGAATGTATTTTATTAGTTTAAGAAGCGATAACTTCAATACGGTAAAGCGTATCGTTAAACAATAAATGTATAAATAGTGAAAAACTAAACCTTTGAATACTGCTTAGGTTAAGATCGGCTCCCTCGGGGGTCGGTCTTTTTTTTGAATATATAAAATATTTGACTTAATTTTGAATGATATCGAACCGCTAAGGTTTTTTATAGGGCAATGTGTATAATTATCTGAAAATAATCAACTAATAATTGTCCTGAAAAATTCCGTAAGTGGATAAGCAAAGTTAATCAATGAAAGAATATTTGACAGATAAAGAGTTGGTTACACTCTATAAGTCAGGAGATGAGCCCGATCGGGCTTTTCAATTGATTGTGGAAAAGTTTCAGGAACGTTTATATTGGCACATTCGAAAAATGGTTATTTTGCATGAAGATGCCGACGACTTGCTGCAGAAGGTTTTTATCAAAGTATGGAAGGGACTGGAAAATTTCAGAGAAGAATCTAAACTTTATACTTGGTTATACCGTATTGCAACCAATGAAACCATTACATTTCTTAACAAAAAGAAAAAAGAACGCGCCGAATCTTTTGAAGTCTATGAAAATTATTTGAGTAATAATTTAGAGGCCGATAGTTTTTTTGACGGCAATGAAATTCAGGCTATTTTGCAAAAAGCGATACTGACCTTACCCGAAAAGCAACGAGTCGTCTTTAATATGAAATATTTTGATGAGATTAAGTATAAAGAAATGTCTGAGATTTTGGATACTTCCGAAGGAGCGTTAAAAGCGTCGTATCATCATGCAGTAAAGAAAATTGAAACTTTTGTTAAAAATAATAGTGAAGTGCATTAAACCTTTGAGTCATAAAGGAGTCAAAAAGCAAAATGTAGAGTTATGGCAGGTTTTGAAGACATAAAAAAAGAACAACCGTTTAAAGTTCCCCAAGGATACTTTGGAGGTCTTGCCGATGATATTGATTTAAAAATAAAAGAAGAATACATTCGGAATACATGCGGGCAAGAATTACCCTTTGATGTTCCCGAAAATTATTTTAATAATTTAGGCGAGCGAATAAGCCGTCGAACTGTAGGTATGCCTGCCGGCAGAAGAACATGGCTTAAGGTTTTGGCTCCTTATGCTGCCGTAGCGGCGGTTTTTATTTTTATTGTATTGGGCTGGCAATTGGTTTTGAACAAAAGTAACAATGCAGAGCAGGCAGAGATTACAACTCAAGAAAAGCAAGAAGATACCTCAGAAACCAATCTTATTTATACCGCCGATAATTTATTGCAAAGTGCTGATTCCTCTGAAATTACGAAAAGGGTAGATTTGGTTGTCGTTGATATTTCAGTATTGGAGATTCCCGAAATTACGAATGCCGAGGATGAGCCCGAAGCCGAGTATGAAGCAGGTTATACGGATGAGGAACTGGAAGATTATTTGACGGAATCAGTTAATTATGAAGATATTATTGCAGAATTATAATTGTTTGATGCGGTCTCTTTTAGGGATTGTTCCGAAATAACTTGACGCTTTAAACTTGTTCTTTTGCCTTTTTATATTTGAAGGGCGAAGGGTGAAGTTTAAAAGAACAAAATAGCTTTGTTTTCAATAGTTCGTTAAATTTTTATAATTACTTGATATTCAGCATTTTATAACGCAAGCCGTAAGCGAGTTAAAGTATTGACTATTACGTGCTTAGTTCGTAATTACCTACGGTGAGGGCTTCGCCGTTCGTAATTAATAATTCGTAATTTAACGAAGTGTTGTTGTTTAAAACTGTCAATTTATTTCATCACAACCCCTTAATATGAATTTGTAAGCCAAAAAAAATACAATAATGAAACATATTACTTATTACATTTTAGCCTTGTTTTTTCTTTTGCCGGTATTAGTCCATGCACAGCCGCATAAGCATCATCGGGATGAAATCACAAAACGAAAAAAAGAGTTTATTAAACAAGAACTTCAGCTTACCGAGACCGAAGAAAAAGCATTAATGCCCTTATATGATGCTCTTGAGAAAAAGAAAACCGCACTGCATAAGGAACACCGAAGACTGATTAAATCATTTGATAAAAACAGTCTGAACTTAAGCGACAAGGAGGTGGAGTCAATGAATAATAAAATTGTGAGCATTCATCGGCGACAAGCAAATTTACATGAGGAGTATAATAAAAAGTTTTCCGCTGTATTGCCTCCGGTCAAGGTATTTCTGCTTTATAAAACAGAACATGATTTTAAGCGCATTCTTATTCGGGAATACAGGCATCGGGGGAAATCTGCCAAAAGGGAATGAATATGAGATAATACCGGTTATGAATAGTAATGTTTTCACAGCTGAAAAGCAGATTAAAACAGGACAAGAGCGAAGCGACAACTTATAAAGGCGTAAAAAATAGGTATAAAAAATTGACGGTCACCATTTTTTTTATACATTTGCAAGCTCAAACGGCTCCGTAGTTCAATTGGATAGAATATCAGGTTTCGGCCCTGAGGGTTGTGGGTTCGAGTCCCGCCGGGGTCACAGGGTTATTTATAGACAACTTTCAAAAATTATTGTTTTTTGAAAGTTGTCTTTGTTTTGTAAGGGTGTCGGGACTGTTTAATAAAAATCAGTTAATGATATACTACAAAAATTTATCAATGGAGAAGCCCTCCCTAAAAACAATAAAGAACTTGACAAAATCTTAAACGAAAGTGGATTGCCTATATAGTGTCTGAACGGAAATAGACGAATTTTACGAAATGAGTTTTTTTTGATGAGATTTTTATTTTTTTTAATTTGGAGATGCCACTGTATCAGTAATTAAAAAAAATAAAAATATCGCAAAAAAAAACATTTCTAATTTTGTGTATTTCCGTTCAGGCACTATATAATTCAATTTCCATTTATGATATTATCAATAGCATAAAGAGGACAAACCTGAATGTTTTCATACTCCGAAAAATTTTCAGATGATATTCTTATCCCTATTTTTCTGTTTTTTGATTTTAAAAACAGCTTCATACTTTGCATAGAACCTCTTGTTCCTGCTTTTATCTCCAAGGGATAAATTTCGTTATTTTTGGAAAATAAATAGTCAACTTCTGCATTGCTGTTTCTGGCTTCTCGGTGCCAATAATGTAATTTCGTACTTATGTAGCACGATTGATATTTTAAAATTTCTAAACCTGCAAACATTTCAGCTACATTTCCATTATTAATAACTTTAAAATCATTAGAAATAAGAAGTTCTCCTACATTTAAACCTAAAATACGAAGAAAAATACCGGTATCAAAAAGTAGCATTTTTTGTTTTTTAGAGTTTACTTCTGCTCCAAGCGGCAAACCGTTTGCAGAGGTATGTACAACAGGAATAACAAGTCCTGCTTGAATTAACAGCTCTAATGCTTCTTTTATTTGTCTGTAATTTTCATTGTTTGAAACTTTTGAGTAAACAAATTTCCCGCCTACTTGCATTACAACTGAATTAAATACAGCCCGTATGCGAGAAACAGGAACTCTTTTTTTGTATTTTGTAAAATCATCATAAAATGAAAATATTAAGTCATCTAAAATTTGCAAACTTGAGTTTAGATCCTTTGTTTCTATATAATTTGCAGTTATTTCCGGCATTCCGCCAAAAATTATAAACTTTTTGAAATACTTCAATAATTTTTCATGCAGTGCTTTATTTAATGGCGAGTTTGGACTTGCTTTTTGTTTCATTTTCAGTAAACCGGCTTGGCTATTTGCCAATAAGAATTCATCAAAAGACAATGGATACATAAATATCGACCGAATTCTGCCCACTCCAAAAGAAGGTGTTTCTGCCAATGCAAATTCCAATAGTGAACCTGCTGCAATTACATGTAATTCGGGTATTTTTTCATAAAAATAACGTAAAGATTGTATCGCAGGAATACAAGCCTGTATCTCATCAAAAAATAGAAGTGTTTTTTCTTCCTGTATCGAAACTTGAAAATTTACTGATAGATTTTCACATATTTCAGTAGGCGATAAATTACCTTCAAATATTGAATGAATAGTTTTGTTTTCTTCAAAATTAACTTCAACAAAATTTTCAAATTGACTTGCTAAATGCCTTACACTTTCAGTTTTTCCAATCTGCCTTGCTCCGCGTATTAGAAGTGGCTTTCTTTTTTGCAACTTCACCCATTTGGTTAATTCGCTGTCTATTTGTCGTTTAATATACATATTATGTAGTTTTTGCATAAAATCCAAGTCAAAGATAATATCTTTTACTAAAAAAACAAGGCATTATTTAAGAATATTACAAAAATAACAAGCTATAAGTTTGTGGTTTATTTATTCTGTTGCAACGTAATTTTAATACATATAAAAATCAATAAAAAAACATCAAATTCTTCATTTTGATTAAAGTTAGTATGAAAAACAACGCCAAATGCGTTGGAGTGTGAGTTAAATGACTGTTTATCAGTCAATAAAAATAACGCCAATCGCCTTTTTATTAGCACTGTAGAAAATCTACAAATTATAATATTTATTAATTAAATTTCATAAAAAATGAAAGATACA
>JAYEIA010000027.1:0-3721 GCA_034659855.1 Bacteroidota bacterium | reverse complement strand
GCTCCCAACTGGGGCGGGCTGAAGAACTTTGAATTTGTGCACAAGCTATTAAAGGCTTTAAAAGATACTGATTCTTTTCAAGGTAAGTATTATATGAGTTCAGTTTAAAAAGTTATAAAGTTGAAAATTTATAAAGTTAAAGTGCTAAAAATAAAAGTGTTAAGTTAATTGTGAAATAACTTATAAAACTCTGATAATTAAGCACATAACTTGTTTTACTAAAATAAAATATACTTTTTAGACCAGGCTCTTATATACTTTAAATGGTTTAATTATTTAATGATATAATGATACAATACCTTGTTATTCAACAAATACACTCTTTATAAAAGTCAAATTATTAACCGTTTAAGGTATATCCGGATTTCGCCCTTTCAGGGCTTTGAAAATGCAAAATTAAAATTGTCATAGGGCGTTGCCCTATGCTATTGATTACGCTCATTCAGAGCTTGTTGTAAGTTGGCAAAGTCGCCTCTTGTAACTATCTGAAAAATAAATAAATACAAATTATTTTGCAAATGGCTTGTATGTAAAAATTAAAAACTCTCAAGAAAGCTTTGTACTCCGCCTTTATTTGTTGTTAAGTACCTCAGTTTTGAGTCCGGATCCTTACGTTTTCCGAAACCGGTATCCTCCACCGTTTTGTTGAATATGGCATTGGATGAATAAACATGCAATTGTGAACCAAAGAACCTGAAATAAAACCATTCATCATTTGCTTTAATATACAGTTTTACTTCATCATAGCCGTAGGCTTTGGTTACTTGCATTTTTACGGTGGCATATTCATTAATGTGAGTCCCGTCAATGCTGAGTATCCCCACTTTCCCCGAAGATTTAAATGCTCCGACTTCCTCTTCCCAATAAAATTTTAGTTGCGAAAACACAAAACGATTGTTCAATGGCGAGGGCAAAATTTTATTTGTTGAAAGATTTGAAAGATATTGTTGCTGAATATCTTCGCCTACCGCCAATTTCATTATACCTGTGAGTTTATCATCAACCGAAATCGGCTGTGAGGGCTGCTGAGCATTTACTGTTTCTGCTATCAGTGTCATAAGGCTTTTATCAAAATGAAAATCAAGAATTGTGAATGATTCCATTCTGAACCGCTTACTCTTTAAATCATAAAGAGAAGAGCCCCCGGCAATAAATTTAACATTTTGAATATTGGCATAATTTAATTTCCCCTTTGTTTCTATCACACAGTGCTTTGTATTATAAGTAATATAATCCGTTGGTGAGTTTCCTTGCATTAAGTCAGCCAACGGAGCAACAATGTACTGATTTTTTCCGACGTCGTAACGCGTGCCGTAGTCAGCATTTCTTGCAGAATATATACTGCCTTGTTGGGTCCCCGGAGCAGTCTTAAAAAAGACCGGAACAATTGAGAATGAATCTTTAGCCTGCTTTATATCAGCATAAACATTAGCTCGCAGTTTTGTTGAATCCGAGCGCAAATCTTTGTTTAAAGGTATAATTACTTTTTTGGGGTTAATTTCATCTTTGAAGAAAAACCAATCGGTGTTGTAATTGCAGAATGGTTTCATTTTGGCAAACCCGTCAAAATCCAACAAGTCTTTTTTTGCGTTAAACTCTACATCCCCTTTAAAGTAATAATAGGGACTTAAAGTAAAGTTTCTTTTTTCGGAAATATGCCCGTTGGCAACCGTGGCACCCTTCATTTCATCATATATAATAGTTTTAAAATATACATTTTGGTCTTTTCCGGTTATATCCCGATATTTATAAGTTCCCGAGGAGGCATTGTATTTGTCTTTACTCTTAATATTGATATCGACATTTGTAATCTCGTGTACTACAACATTCGAATCACTCAATACCTCAAGCCGTGTACTTTTTAATTTGTTAATTTTTCCGTCGGCTTTTATCACTAAGTCTGAAGAAGGTATGATTGAAATGTCTGCAACATCAATTCGCTTTATTTTTTTAATGGTAAGGTTTTTTAATTTAGATTCAAACAGAGCATCCGTGCCGTAGAATTGTAAACTGTCTTTTTTAGACCTCATGAGCAAACTGTCGGTTGAGCCGTATATACTGCCGGGCGAAAATTTTACGACATCAACCATGTAGGTGCTGTCCATAAGAACCGGATCGACAGAGTAATCCGAATTGGTATGGTGATTAAGTGCTCTATTTATATCGGCTGTTCTGCTTTTATGATCCCAGGTCATAAATTTCGGATAGGTATAAAATTGGTTTGATTCTATGTCAACATAAGCAGAATCGGTAGCTTCAAAAGCTGTTTTGTCGGCTTTCATATCCGTATAGCTTTTCATGTGGTAAATCTCAATTTCTTTGACTTCTTTATTACTTCCCGGTTCAAAACTGACAAATGTTGAATTGTCGGCATAAAATGAATTTTCGGTAAATACAATACTGTCAGAAGTTACTTGAGTATTTTTATATTCGGCTATTCCGCTTCCGGAAAGATAATCCGGAGTATAGGTTGTGGTACCTTCCATGCTGATTTTTCCCTCATAGATATATATTTTTTGTCCTTCTTTTTTTGTATTACAAACAATGGTTTCATTTTCTGCATCCCATTCTATTTCAACATCTTCGGCTTTTAAAACCGGATATTTCTCATCGTCAATGCTTTCACTTATTCTGAAATTAGCCGCATCAGCGGTGAGGGAGTTGGGGTGAAAATTAAAACTGTCAGCTTGCATCACAGAGGTTAGCCATTCTATTTGGCCTTCACCCCTCAAGCCTGCTCTGCTTAATCTAACCAAACTTTTCCCCTCAGCATTTTTTTTTAGGGCTCCTTTTCCGAATAAGGGCACGCTGTCGTTGCCCAGTTCATGCAAAAAGCCCAAAGAGGCTACAGGGACTTTCTTTTTACGACCATTCTTGTCGGTAATAAGCTCTGTATCATATTGTATTGAAAGTGTATCCTCAAAAGGCGGAAGCACGCTGCCTGTGGTCATTTTCCCCTTTAAAAACAGGCTGGTACCTGAAATGCGTCGTAAGTCAGGCACCGTATGTGGATAGACTTCAAAGTAAAAATCATTTTTGCTGTGTTTTGTTGAAGAGTCGTAGTAAACAAATGACTTTTCCGGTGATTTATAAATGGGGTAATGCCGGGTTTCTCTACCATTGATTCCCGAACGATTATTTGTACTGTCAATAAATACCGTACTATTTTTAATATGTTCAATTTTTGAATAGACGGGAGCCGGCTCGTGATAAAACAGCTTTTCTGCAGAGTCAATTTTTATTAGAAAGTCTTTATAGTTGAATTTATAAGTTCCCTTAAAAAAAACAGCTCTTCCCGATTGCAATGTGCCCTTGAGTTCCATATTTCTGTCTTTTTTTACCACGACTCGTTTGCCTGCAGGTTTAATTGCCGTTCTTTTTAGATTGCTCAATATAACACGTTCAATACTGTCTAAAATCAGCGTATTATTTTTCAGGTTATATTCTGCCTTTATAAATTTCCTATCGGGAGATTCTATTTGAATAATGTCGTAATCTTCCGTTTGTAAATAATAGGCAACATGGTTGAAAAGTTTTTGCTTAACATGTACCGATTGCAGCTCCTCATTGTAGGTTAAAAATCCTTTATACCATAAACCAATAAGTCTATTTTTTACTGTAGTAGGGCTTTTCCTCAGATATTCCGAAAACTGAGCTACTGTAAAATCTCTCGTATTATTTTTTAAACAATAATTCCTGATATCAAACAATGGGTTTCTGG
>JAYEIA010000026.1:0-17333 GCA_034659855.1 Bacteroidota bacterium | reverse complement strand
TGCTCAAAAAAAATTGATCAATCATGAAATCGAAAACTATGAATTGTAACGGGAAATTAGTCTCGTTTGAGAAACCGCTCATTGCCGGCATACTAAATGTTACTCCCGACTCATTTTATGATGGAAACAAGTACATAAATCGGGAAGCCATTTTGACTCGCTGCAAAAAAATGATTAACGAAGGGGCAGACTTTATAGATATTGGAGCAGTCTCAAGCCGACCGGGGGCAGAAATTCCTACTGTAAAAGTTGAAAAAGAACGCCTTCTTCCGGCTTTGGAGATTATCAGAGAACAGTATCCTGATTTAATTATATCCATTGACACATTCCGACATGAAGTTGCTTTAGAAGCAGCAAACCGTTTTAAAATAGATATTGTAAATGATATTTCGGCCGGAGACTTTGACCCGGAACTCCCTATTTTGGCCGGCGAGAAAAAGCTTCCGTACATTATAATGCACATGCAGGGGATGCCCTCAAATATGCAAAGGAACCCAAAATACTCTGACATTATAGAGGATATTATTTATTATTTTTCGGAAAAAATTTACAGCTTCAACGAAATCGGTCTTCAAGATATTATCATTGATCCCGGCTTTGGCTTTGGAAAAACATTAAATCACAATTATGAGCTTCTTGCCAATCTCGATAAATTCGGTATGCTCGACGCTCCCATTTTGGCAGGCATTTCACGAAAATCAATGATTTATAAATTGCTCAATATCACCCCCGAGGAAAGTCTTCCGGCAACGAGTGTTCTGCATTTAAAGGCCTTACAAAAAAATGTGAATATTTTGCGAGTTCACGATGTCAAAGAAGCGAAGCAGACATTAATGCTGTACGAAAAATTAAACAAATTTAACTGCTGATGTTGAACTTTTTAGAATTAGGTGTAATAGATATCATTGATATTATTTTGACTGCTTTTTTGTTTTATAATGTCTATATAATTATCAAACGAACAAATGCTATTCGCATATTTATCGGACTAGTATTTATATATGCGGTTTGGTTGGTGGTGAATGCTTTACATATGAAACTCCTGGGTGGGATATTGGGGTATGTCACCGGAGTAGGGGCATTAACAATTATTATTGTGTTCCAACAAGAAATAAGAAAATTTTTCATCTTATTGAGTAATCGCTATTTGACCGATATAGACAAAAAGATATTAATATTTTTCAAATTTGAAACAAAAAAAGAATACACCGTAAAAATTTGGTCAATTGCCGGAGCTTGTGCAAAATTAGCAAAAGAACAAATCGGAGCATTGATTGTTATTCCTAATGAACCGCTGACAAATAATATATTGGAATCGGGTGTAAAAATTGATGCCGTTACCTCTGCCGCTTTGTTGCAGTCAATATTTGCCAAAACCACTCCGCTTCACGACGGAGCGGTTATTATAAATAAGAAACGTATTTCACTGGCCGGATGTGTATTGCCCCTTTCTTCTCGAAAGAATTTTCCGGTTTCATTTGGTCTCCGACACAGAGCAGCAGCAGGAATGGCTGAATCTTTTGATTGCTGTGTTATTTCAGTTTCTGAAGAAAGAGGTGAAATATCTTGGTTCTATCGGAATGAGTTTGTCAGGAATCTTACAGTTTCACAATTACGTAAAAAACTGGAAGCTGAATATAACAGTGTATCAGAAAATGAGGAGAATTTAAACTCATCAGAAGCATCTTAATTTTTTTTTGGTTTTTGAAGGACTGACAAAATGACACTGATATATTTTTGGAGTACAAGATTGCATGTCAGTAGCGTTTACAAATGTAATCATGCCGTGACTATTGCTTAAGCACTAACTCAATAGAAAATCAGAACTTTTTATAAAATGCCGCAATATACCAACCCATTAGAAATAGGAGTGATTAAAAAATAATAATTATGAATGCATTCGGAACAAACTTAAAAGTGCAATTATGGGGAGAGTCACACGGGGCGGCAGTCGGAGTACTTATCGACGGTTGTCCGGCAGGTATTACAGTCTTGCCCAATGATTTTGATAAAGATCTACTTCGCAGAAAAAGCGGAGCAAGAGGCACAACAGAACGCAAAGAATCTGATAAACCGGTAATACAGAGTGGAATACACAATAACCACACAACAGGTTCCCCCATTTCAATACTGTTCCACAATAAAGACATGCGCTCCCAAGACTATAATTTCAGGGAACACCCCAGACCCGGACATGCTGATTTTACAGCACATAAAAAGTATTTCGGATACAATGACGACAGAGGAGCCGGGCACTTTTCCGGACGAATTACTGCCGGACTGGTTGCCGCCGGAGTCATCGCAAAAAAATTGCTGCCCAATATTAATATCAAAGCAAAACTAACAGAAGTCGGCGGTATTACCGATATTGGTAAAGCCATTCAGAATGCCATAGATTCAGAAGATTCTGTCGGTGGTATTATACAATGCTCTGTAAAGGGTTTGCCGGTCGGGCTGGGAGAACCATTCTTTGACTCCGTGGAGTCTTTAGTCAGCCATGCAGTTTTTTCTGTACCCGGGATTAGAGGTATCGAATTTGGCTCAGGTTTCGATGCGGCACAAATGAAAGGGGCGGAGCATAATGATATAATCAAAAATTCACATGGGACAAGCATAACCAACCATGCCGGCGGTGTCAACGGAGGTATTACAAACGGAAATGAACTAAAATTCAGAGTGGCTGTAAAACCAACCTCAAGTATTACTTCAATACAAAATACCTTTCATTTTGGCGAAAACAGAGTAAAGGAATTAGCCGTTAAAGGTCGGCACGATGCATGTTTTGCTCTGCGAGTTCCGGTTATAATTGAAGCAGTTACCGCCCTTGTTTTAGCCGATTTAAAATTACGACGATATGATAAAAATTAGACAAGCAAAATTTATTGAGACGCAAACCATTGTAGATTTTCAATTGCAAATGGCAAAAGAAACCGAAGCTCTTGAATTAGACCCTGCTATTGTACAAAAAGGGGTAGAGTCTGTATTCAACAATCCGGGTTTAGGTCAATATTTTGTAGTAATTATCGACAATCAAATGGTGGCTTCCCTTATGATTACCTATGAGTGGAGTGATTGGAGAAATTCGGTCGTTTGGTGGATACAGTCCGTATTTGTACAACCTGGTTTCCGGAAACAAGGATTGTTTCGAAAAATGTATCATCACATAAAAAATCTTTCGGAAAACGACCCGAATATTGCCGGACTGAGATTATATGTGGACTTAACCAACGAAAATGCCCGAAAAGTTTATACAGCTATTGGTATGAACGGGAACCATTATCAACTCTTTGAGGATATGAAGTCCCAATAATCGGATCTGAAAAAATAAAAAAAGTTCCTGATAATTTGACTCTTAAAAAAATTTGTCTTATTTTTGACCAAATAGTTAAACTAATTAGTTAGATTTTTTTGTTAAAATTATTTTATGCCAAAAGAAAAAACAACAGAGACTCAAATTCTTGAAGCTGCAAAGTCTGTTTTTATGATAAAAGGAAAGGCCGGAGCTCGAATGCAGGAAATTGCCGATAAAGCCGGAATTAATAAATCTTTGCTGCACTACTACTTCAGATCTAAGAATAAGTTATTCGATGCGGTTTTTGAATATGTATTTCAAAAATTTGCGCCTAATTTATTTGACATATTTAAGGAAGATATTCCGTTTACCGAAAAAATTTGCAAATTCTCGGATGGCTATATTGATGTCATCTCAAGAAACCCGTTCATACCTGTATTTGTAATAAATGAACTGAACAATAAAAAGTCTGACAAGTTGATTGCAGGCATTAAATCGCTCGGGGTTAAAACGGACATTGTGGAGCAACAAATTTTAGAACAAATTAAACAAGGAAATATTCGCAAGATTGACCCGGTTCATTTTATGATTGACATTATTGCCTTAAATGTATTTCCCTTTGCTGCACAGCCAATTATAAATAAGATGTTTTTTGAAGATGACAATAAAGGGCATCAACAATTTATGAGGGAAAGAAAAGAACATGTCAAATCCATGATTCTTAACTATTTAAGACCACAATAAATTTAAAATATTTACCATGAGGAAAACAATTATTTTTAGTATTCTTTTCACTTTGGGCAGTACATTACTTGCACAAGATACAATTTCAATTGAAGCATGCATGGATAAAACCCTCTCTAATTATCCCTTAATGAGGCAACCGGAGCTGGATAGTAAAAGCTTAGATTTAACTATCAAAAATTTAAAATCCAATTATCTTCCCCAACTCAGTTTTGAAGCTTCGGCAAGCTACCAGTCCGAAACGGTGAGCCTTGAAATTGATGCACCCATTCCGGGTTTGGAATTTCCTGAGCCGCCCCTTGACAAATATGATGCCAGCCTCAATCTGAAGCAATTGATATGGGACGGAGGAATTACTGCTAAAATGCAACACTTAGAGGCTATTAAGTATGAAATGAAGCAAGCCGGCACAGAAAATAATTTATATAAGCTCAAAGCGTTGGTTCAACAATCATACTTCGGTATTTTAGTATTAGAAGCTACAGCTGTACAAATGAAGGATTCTTACGAATTTCTTCTGTCTAAAAAGAAGTCCGTAAATTCAGCCGTAACCAACGGCATACTGACCCCTGATAATATCGAAGCCCTGGAGGCTGAACTCTTAAGTATAGAGCAAAAAATTATTACCGTCAATGCGGATATCGTTTCCGCCCGTGAAGTATTGTATGAACTCACCGGCGATACAGTAGTCATTACCGGACAGTTAGCCCCTCCCTTGATCCAAGATTCTCTGTTGGAAACCCACACGAATAAACGTCCTGAAGAAAAAATTTTCAACATTGAAAAGCAATTAGCTGATCAGAAAATTAATGTATATTCAAGTTGTCGTATGCCTAAAATATCTGCATTTGCTAAAGGAGCCTACGGCAATCCGGGCTTGAATATGTTTGAAGATAAATGGGGCCCGTATTTTATTACCGGCGTGATGTTACAGTGGGACTTGTACGACCGGTTTAAAACAAAGCGCAAGAAACAAATGGCTGTCATTGAAAAACAAGCGGTACAAGTGAAACAGGATGCTTTTGAACGACAATTGAACATTAAGCTGTCAAAGCAACGGGCTCAAATTATTAAGCAAAAGAAACTGCTGAGCAATGATATAAAAATTGTCAAATTGAGAGAAAGTATCACCCGCAAAGCCGAATCACGTCTGGATAACGGGATAATTACCGCCGTGGAGTTTTCGGAATTTGTGAACAAGGAAAACAATGCAAAAATTCAACTAAAAATAAGAAAACTTAAAATTAAAGATGCTGAGTACGGCTATACCACGCTTTTAAATGTAAATTAACTGTTTTCTTTAATAAAATAATACTGTTTTACAGAACAATTAAATTTATCAAGTATGAAAAATATAATATTTACAGTAATTGTATTGTCTTTCTTTTTGTCTTGCGACAATAGTAGCGACAAGGCAGATGCCTACGGAAATTTTGAAGCCAAAGAGATAATTATTTCTTCAAAAGCCCTCGGACAAATCAATGAATTTAATGCAGTCAAGGGCCAAATAGTGAAAGAAGGAGACACCATTTGTGCTGTGAATACGGAGCTTCTCAGAATTAAGAAAGAGCAAATGCTTTCGCAAAAAAAGGCCGTAAAAAATAAATTTTCCGGAATTATGGCTCAGGTAGATGTATTACTGGAAAAAAAGGAAATGTTATTAACCGAAAAGAAAAGATTAACAAAGCTTTTCAAAGACAGCGCTGCTACACAAAAGCAAATGGATAATATTTCGGCGGAATTAGATATTCTGCTTCGGCAAACAGAACAAGTAAAAACCAAAAATCAAACGGTTTTTGATGAACTCAATATTGTGGATAAACAGATAAAATACATTGACTTACAGATAAAAAATGCCTTAGTTATAAATCCGATTACCGGAACCATTTTAGAAAAATATACCGAACAACATGAGATGACGATGCCGGGAAAACCGCTGTATAAAGTGGCCGATTTAAGTACCATGAAATTAAAAGCTTATGTAAGCGGCGACCAACTTTCGCATATTAAAATTGGCTCGAAGGTGCAGGTACAAATTGATAAGTCTGAAGACGAAAATTACAGCTATAACGGAGTCATCAGTTCAGTAGCCGACAAGGCAGAGTTTACTCCGAAAATAATACAAACTAAAAAAGAGCGGGTAAACTTAGTGTATGCTGTGGAAGTAAGGGTAAAGAACGACGGAAAAATAAAAATCGGAATGCCCGGCGAACTGTTTATCAATAAGGTTAAGACCCCAAATAAGAAAAAGTAAGTGTGTTTTTAAAATTTAGGACACACCGTTTACCTTGTTGTTTTTTGTTCAAAAAATTATAAAATTAGTCACCATACAATGAATTCAAATTCAATTGAAATACAAAGTATATCAAAAAGCTATCAAACTTCCGTTAAAGCTTTAGATCAAATATCGTTTACGGTAAATCCCGGTGAGCTTTTTGGACTTATCGGCCCCGACGGTGCCGGAAAAACAAGCCTTATCCGTATTTTAACGACTTTGATAATTGCCGACAAAGGACAAGCTAAAGTGGCCGGCTACGATGTGGTCAAGGATTATAAAAATATAAGACAAATTGTAGGCTATATGCCGGGTAAATTTTCTTTATACGAAGATTTGTCCGTAGAAGAAAACTTAAACTTTTTTGCTTCTGTTTTCGGAACAACGGTTAAAGAAAACTATGATTTGATAAAACCCATCTACCGGAAAATAGAGCCGTTTAAAAAGCGAAAGGCCGGGGCACTTTCCGGCGGCATGAAACAAAAACTGGCTTTGTCTTGTTCGCTGATTCATAAACCGAAAGTTTTGTTTTTAGATGAACCTACCACCGGTGTAGATGCCGTATCTCGCAAAGAGTTTTGGGAAATGCTGAAAGAATTGCAAGCAGCAGGATTAACTATTTTGGTTTCGACACCCTATATGGATGAAGCTGAAATGTGCCAACGAGTAGCGCTGATGCAAGATGGTAAAATATTGAATTTAGACACCCCCGAAAATATTCGCAAAAGCTTTAAACATCAGCTGTTTGCATTAAAATCAGATAATATTTATCATTTGCTTACAGATTTGAGAAACCTGCCGACAGCTCGAACAGTTAATGCTTTTGGTCAATATATCCACTATACGGATACAGAAAGTGATCAAACAACAGAAAATCTTAAAAGACTATTATCAAAATCCGGACACCATAACTTAAAAGTAAAAATAACAAAGCCCTTAATTGAAGATTGTTTTATGGAATCGAGTAACAAATGATTTGAATTGCAATATTAAATTTAACCGGTAGTATCAAGAAAACACCATAAATATGAGTAATGACCCTATCATTTCAGTAAAAAATATGGATAAAAAATTCGGGGATTTTTATGCCAACCGAAATTTGAATTTCGATGTAAAAAAAGGTGAGATATTTGGTTTTCTGGGAGCCAACGGTGCCGGAAAAACAACAGCCATCAAGATTTTATGCGGGCTTTCAAAACCTACAGCCGGAGAAATTAAGGTGGCCGGTTGTGATGTTTACTCAGAGACCGAGAAACTTAAAAACCGCATTGGGTATATGAGCCAAAAATTCTCGTTGTATGAGGATTTAACGGTATGGGAGAACCTCAGATTATATGCCGGAATCTATGGAGTAAGAGGAAAAAAATTTAAACAAAAAGCGGAGAGATTACTTGAACAGCTCAACTTTATGCATGCCCGAAAGAAGCTCATTCGAGATATTCCTACCGGCTGGCGACAGAAACTGGCTTTTATTAGTGCCGTATTTCATAATCCGGATATTGTTTTTCTGGATGAACCCACCGGCGGGGTTGACCCGGTTACGCGTCGCCAATTTTGGGATATGATATACGAAAAAGCCGATGCCGGGACTACAATATTTGTAACCACCCATTATATGGATGAAGCTGAATACTGCAACAGAGTTTCAGTTATGGATAAGGGTGAAATCGTTGCTTTGGGTGAACCACAGAAACTTATGGCTGATTACCAAGCCAACAATATGGACGAAGTATTTTTGGCTATAGCCGGATAATATCCGGTAATGTCATCTAAAATGAAGAATGAATGAGAAGATTTATCAGTTTTTTAAAGAAAGAATTTCGACATATATTTCGTGATACACGAACAATGCTTATTTTATTCGGCATTCCGGCCGCTCAATTGCTACTGTTTGGCTTTGTTATAAAAAACGAAGTCAAGAATATTTCGGTTGCCGTGTGGAATATGGCTGATGACGAAGTTAGCCGAGAGTTAACTCACAAAATATTTTCATCCGGTTTATTCAACAGAGCCGAAAACATTCACTCCAAAGAGGGTGTAAGCTCTGCATTAAGGAGCGGGAAAGCTCAACTGGTGATAGCTTTTGAGACAAATTTTTCAGAACATTTTCATAAGGAAAAATCTGCTGACATTCAACTAATTGCAGATGCTGCTGATGCGAATACAGCGAATTTAATTGTGCAATATACTTCGGCCATAATCGGACAATATGTTCAAGAGCAAAATTCAGAACTCGACCTGCCCATGCAAATAACAACCGAAACTCGCATGCTTTATAATGAAGAACTGGCCGACGTGTATATGTTTGTACCCGGAATTGCAGCCATGATTCTTATGCTGATTTCGGCCATGATGACTTCAATATCCGTAGCCGCAGAGAAGGAGAGGGGCAGCATGGAGGTTATTCTGGTTTCACCGCTGAAGCCTATCCAGATTATTCTCGGAAAAGTCAGCCCGTATTTTGTTTTGTCTTTTGCCAACGCAGTCATAATCCTGCTGATGGCCTACTTTATTTTTGATATGCCGATAAACGGAAGTATAACCTTATTGATGGCAGAAACCATGCTGTTTATTCTTTTGGCTTTGTCTTTGGGTATTCTTATTTCCACGGTGGCCGCCAACCAACAGGTTGCCATGATGATGTCAATGTTTGCTTTGCTGTTGCCCACAATATTGCTCTCGGGCTTTATCTTCCCCATCGAAAACATGCCCGAAATACTGCAATATTTCGCCACACTGATGCCGCCGAAATACTACATCATTATTTTGAAAAACATTATGCTCAAAGGAACCGACTTTACTTTTATTTGGAAAGAAACATTAATATTAGTGGGGATGACTCTGTTTTTTGTTGCCATGAGTGCCAAAAAATTTAAAATCCGATTAGAGTAATATTTGTCGCTTGTAATACACCTTTTTCAGAACATTTATAAACGCAGAATGAAGACAATAATAACACTTGTTCGCAAAGAATTAATACAGGTTTTCAGAAACAAAACCATGTTACCCATTATATTTTTATTGCCGGTAATCGAACTTATTCTATTGGTTTATGCAGCCAACCTCAATATGAAAGATATCAATATGGTAGTTTGCGACTACGATAAGTCTTCAGTATCTGAGAAATTATCTAATAAATTTTCAGCATCCCCGTTCTTTAACGTTAGCAGAGTGGGGGATGTAAAAACCGCTCGAACTATGATTGAGAGTAATGATGCCGACGTTATATTGGTAATTCCTCCCAAATTTGCAAAAGCACTCCACAAAGAAAATCAGGCAAAAATACAATTTTTGTTTGATGCTGTGAATGCCTCAAAAGCCGGAATTACAGCAGGTTATTGTACTCGAATTGTCGCAGATTTCAATCGATCAATAATTGTCGCTGAAAAAGCAGTCAATTCCGATCTTCAAAAGTTTAAAATAATTCATACCGGCTATCGTTTTCGTTTTAATCCTGAACTGGATTATAAAATATTTATGGCAGCCGGGATTATAGTTATTCTTGTTACCGTTATCGGTTTTTTCCTCTCAGGCATTAATTTAGTCCGAGAAAAAGAAATTGGAACAATTGAACAAATCAATGTAACTCCAATAAAAAAATACCAATTCATAGCCGGAAAATTAATTCCATTCCTGATTATTGCATTGTTTGAGATGGTCTTCGGCCTGCTTATAGCCAAAATTTTATTTGACTTGCCCATGTTAGGCAGTTTATGGTTGCTGCTTTTGGTAACCGTGGTTTATTTAATGTCGGCCTTGGGCCTGGGACTCTTGATGTCCAACTTTGCCCAAACACAGCAACAGGTCATGTTCATGTCATTTTTCTTTTTACTGGTCTTTATATTGATGAGCGGTATTTTTACAAGTACAGAAAGCATGCCGTATTGGGCTCAACAAATCAACCGGCTGAATCCGGTGTATTACTTTATGCGCATTGTAAGGGGTATATTATTGAAAGGTGCCGCATTTACGGATATACAGCGAGAATTCTACGCATTGTTAATTTACGCTATATCGGCAAGCAGCTTAGCAATAATAACTTATAGTAAAAAGGAGTAGTGTCGTTGCAATGTAATAATGAAAGATATATTATTAAAAATCATTAGCGTGTCAGCCACTCAATAGCTTTCTCCACAGATTTGTGAGCCTTAAATTCCATATTTACTTTCTTAAGAGTTTTCATTATATGATTGATATAATACTTCTTAAAAACATTATTCTCCATAACAACTGCCCCCCGAATAATACCCGCATCAGATGCCCGTTGAATAGCAACACTTTGAAACCATTTTCTGTATTTCGGAGAAACAGGCCTCTGATTCCTAATATCGGATAAAAAATATTTGGCCTCAGCATTTGAACTCTCCATATAGATCAAGCCCTCCTCAAAGGGCTGTTTGTATTCCTCCATGGTTATGGCCTTAGCACTCTCTTTCCATGTAACTGTCACTAACTCTTTGTCGGAATCATAGTCTGTTTTTGCTATCTCATTTTCAAATATTGTATGCATAGTTGCTTATTTAATTTACAAGTTGTATATTTTTTCCGGAGTTCCGTCTTTTATATCAGCTACATTCAAATTTATATGTATATGAATCAAGTCAGACGATTCACCTTTTTCATTTCTGAAAATTGTTTTGAAAGACTCCTTTTGTTCTCCAATGTTCATGCAAAAATCATACACAATGTACCCTGATTTATCAATTTTTGTGACTGAAGAACTAATTTTTACACCGGATGTGAATTCATGAGTCATCTGCAAATGCTTTTTATCTTTATAGCTTGTTTTATATTTTATTCGTACCAGTATTTGTTTTGAGGACAAACAGTCTGCACTTTTAGTATAATAATTTACGCTCTGAAGACCGGCATTGATCTTCTGTGAAAACGTCTTTCCGGAAAATAAAAATAATAATACTGCTAATACTATCGGAATAGTTTTTAAACCTTTTTTCATGGGTTTGATTTAACATTTAGATCACAAATATACAATTTTTTTTATCAGTTTTCGAATTAGAACGTATTCTGCAATACATTTCCAAAATTTGCGGAGTTTAATTATATATTTTAGGTTCGAGTCAACTCCGAAAAATCATTTAGTTTAAAGAACTCTAAAATCGAACTCATCGAAAATATTGACTTTCAATGTTTTCCTTTTAGGTATCAAGGGTAAAAAACATTGAAAGTCAATATTTTCGATTTTTCGGAGTAGGTTTATTTTGCAAAACAAAGAAACATATTGTACGTTCGTTTGCGAAATGTATACAAGATGTGAATATGACTAACTTTTTGGAAAAGATTATACAGAAATCACCGGTTATTTCCGAATATATTGATACAACTGATGCTCAGAAAGGATATTTATTGAGAGAGACCTTTAGGACGATAGGAGAGAAGACCCCTTTTGATGCCATATCTTTGAACAGAGCGGTTACTCTAACGGAAATGCTCATTGAAAATGCCGAAACTGACCGATATACTGTTCCCGCAGCATTTCTATATGCCTATACGGGTAAGGCATTAAATACTGCAGTAAAACCGGAAAATTTTAATACCTTGGTGTTTGAAATTGCTTTTGGAATTTTAAAATTCCCCGATATAAGCGGACTAAATTTCAACCATGAATCTGATAATTTTATTAAGTTGCTTCTAACGGTAATGGGCGATGTACGCTCTGTTATCATTCGCCTTTTTGAACAATTGCGAAGAAGCCGCGAAATAATTGAAAATTCAGGCGACAAAAAAAACATCCTATCCAAACAAAATTTTGCGGTATTTGCTCCTGCAGCACATCGCATCGGACTCTACAATCTCAAAACAGACTTAGAAAATTTAAGTTTGAAATTAAGAGAACCGAAAGCTTACCAATTTATTGTAAAAAAACTCGAAGGCACAAAGTCTGACAGGATACTATTTATTAATAAGTTTTTGTCTCCGTTGAAAGAAACGTTTAATCAGCAAGGTATAGACTATAAAGTAAAGTGGAGAACTAAGTCAGTCTATTCGATTTGGAATAAAATGCAAAAAAAGAGAGTTCCTTTCGAAGAGGTATTTGATTTATTTGCCGTAAGGGTTATACTCGACTCCGACATAGAATCAGAAAAGGCCGATTGCTGGAAAATATATTCCCTGATTACCGAAAAATACAAACCGGATACCGGTCGATTGAGAGACTGGATTAGTTTTCCGAAAAGCTCCGGTTACGAATCCTTGCACACCACAGTATTCGGTCCCAATAACAGACCGGTTGAAGTCCAAATCAGAACAGCCCGCATGGATGATATTGCTGAAAACGGTCCCGCAGCACACTGGAAATACAAGGGAAAAGAAAAAGGGGATGCCGATTTATGGCTGAAAAAATTGAGAGATGCTATTGAGAACCCCGATATATACGACAATCCTGACTATGTAAGTAAAGTAAGGGCCGGTAATGAAGCCGAAGAAATATTTGTTCTCACACCAAAAGGTGATGCACTTTCGCTCAAAGCCGGATACACAATTATAGATTTGGCATTCTCAATTCATACAAAAATCGGTGAAACGTGCACAGGGGCAATGGTTAACGAAAAAATTCAATCCGTGGATTATATGCCCGTTAACGGAGATACCATTAAAATCTTGACCGACAAAAACAAAACGCCCGGAAGAGACTGGCTAAGGATTGCCAAAAGCCCTCGGTCAAAAGCAAAAATTAAACGAGCCCTTAAACTGACTACTTTTAACAGAGCTGAAGAAGGAAAAGAATTAATACGCTCAAGATTGAATCAATTAAAAATGGAACTCTCCGACTCTTCGATTCAAACCTTAAGAAACAAAGGAGGATATGACTCTTCGCTGGAAATGTTTCATGCCTACGCTGTCGGAAAAGCTGAACTTAAGAACATAAAGCAAATATTTAGTAAACCGGATATAAACCCACAGCAACACCAAGAGCTTCCATCGGTATATGATAATGTCGATCAGATTGAAAGAGAAGAGGTGTCCGGCGATTTTTTATTGATTGACCAAAATTTATCCACAATAGACTATACCTTTTCAAAATGCTGTAATCCATTGCCCGGAGACAAAATTTTCGGATTTATAACCGTATCAAAAGGCACAAAAATTCACAAAACAACCTGCCCCAATGCCAAAGACTTAAAAACTCGCTACCCTTATCGTATAGTACCTGCAAAATGGAACCATAAAGTTAAAACGGGAGCATTCCTGTCCGAAATCGGAATTATGGGCAGGGACAAAACCGGCATTACCTCGGCAATTACAAAACTGGTAACCGACGATTTTGAATTAAAAATAAGAGCTATTGCACTCAAAGCCAAGAAAAATAATGCATTTTCCGGGACACTTGCTTTAAAAGTTAGGAGCAGAGCTGTATTGAATGAACTTATGGCAGCACTAAGATTACTCGACGGAGTTTCGGCTGTGAGAGAAAAACAAAAATAAATACAGTAAGTACATTTTGAATATAATTTTGCCTTGGTGTGATTTTATTGATAAACAGTAGTTTTTAATTGTGAAATTTATAAAATTTACATAACTTTGCGTTCGCATATTTTTGAAGAAAACCAAACATCATGATAAATATAACTTTCCCGGACGGGAACGTAAAGCAATACAAAAAGGGGACAACTTCCATGGAGGTTGCCGAAAGTATCAGTAAGGGTCTGGCAAGAGTTATTCTTGTGGCAGGCGTAAACGGCGAAACCAAAGATTTACAACTACCTATAAATAATGATGCTGAACTTGTCTTTTACAAATGGGAAGATGATGAAGCAAAAGATGCATTTTGGCACTCTTCAGCTCACCTTATGGCTCAAGCGCTTGAAGAATTGTATCCCGGCGTTAAATTAGGCATCGGTCCGTCTATCGACAAGGGGTTTTATTATGATATTGAGATGCCCGGAGATAAAATTTTTTCTGAAAATGAATTGCCCAAAGTTGAAAAGAAAATGAAAACCTTGGCCAAAGAAAAAAACAGTTACAACCGGCGTCCGGTAACAAAAGAGGATGCCCTTAAGTATTATGAAGAAAAAAATGATAAATATAAGGTAGAACTGATCAATGATTTGGAAGACGGAACAATTACGTTTTACAATCACGGTAATTTTACAGATTTATGCCGAGGACCGCATTTGCCGCATACCGGATATATCAAAGCCGTAAAGCTGATGAAAGTGGCCGGAGCATACTGGCGAGGCGATGAAACCAGAGAACAATTGACCCGTATATACGGCATATCATTTCCGAAACAAAAAATGCTCGACGAATATCTGGTATTTTTGGAAGAAGCCAAAAAAAGAGACCACAGAAAAATAGGGAAGGAACTTGAATTGTTTGCTTTCTCCGAAAAAGTAGGAGCAGGTCTCCCGCTGTGGCTTCCGAGAGGTGCTGCATTGCGCGAAAGATTAGAGCAATTTCTTAAAAAAGTTCAGGCAGAATATAATTACGAACCCGTAATTACCCCGCATATTGGGCAAAAAGAATTATGGGAAACCTCAGGACATTATGCAAAATACGGAAAGGATTCTTTTCAACCCATAATGGCTCCCGACGGCGAAAGTGAATTTTTGTTGAAACCGATGAATTGCCCGCACCACTGTGAGATATATAAACTCAAGCCACGATCCTATAAAGACTTGCCGGTAAGATATGCCGAATTCGGTACAGTATACAGATACGAGCAAAGCGGAGAATTACACGGTTTAACTCGTGTAAGAAGTTTTACGCAAGATGATGCCCATATTTTTTGCACGCCCAATCAACTGAAAGAGGAATTTTTTAAAGTGATAGATATTGTTCTCTACATTTTTAAAACGCTTGACTTTAAAGATTTTACCACACAAATATCTTTAAGGGACAAAGACGACAAAGAAAAGTATATCGGAACAGATGAAAATTGGGAAAAAGCTGAAAAAGCAATTGTAGAAGTTGCCCAAGAAAAAGGTCTTAAAACAATTACCGAATACGGTGAAGCAGCATTTTACGGGCCCAAGTTGGATTTTATGATAAAAGACGCCCTTGGCAGAAGCTGGCAGCTGGGCACTATTCAAGTTGATTACAATTTACCCGAGCGTTTTGAATTGGAATATACCGGAAGTGATAATGAAAAACACAGACCCGTTATGATTCACAGAGCTCCGTTTGGTTCAATGGAACGATTTGTTGCGGTACTGACCGAACATACTGCCGGTAAATTTCCGTTGTGGCTCTGTCCTGAACAAGTTGCAGTTTTGCCTATTAGCGATATTTTTAATAAATTTGCAAAAAAAGTTTCAAATATTCTAAAAAATAACGATATTCGCAGTTTTGTAGATGAAAGAAATGAAAAAATAGGCAAAAAAATTAGAGATAATGAGTTGAAAAAGATACCATATATGCTCATTGTCGGCGAACGAGAACAAGAAGAAGGAACCGTATCAGTAAGAAGACAAGGTGAAGGAGATCAAGGTTCTGTTAAAATAGAGGCATTTGCCCAAATGATAAAAGACAGTATTAATAAGGAATTATCAGAAAATAAATAATTTTTTTTAACTAAATTAGTAGGAGGATACTACCATAGGAAGACGAGGATTTAAAAGCAGAAAAAAAGATTTGCGCTATCAGTATCGTGTTAATCACAAGATTAGAGCGAAAACAGTTCGTGTAGTCGGCGATAATGTAGAACCGGGAATTTTACCAATTGATGAGGCCAAGAAAATAGCAAGAGATATGCAGTTGGATCTTGTAGAAATATCGCCCAATGCAAAACCGCCTGTATGCAAAATTATTGATTTCAATAAATTTCTTTACAAGAAAAAGAAAAAGCAAAAAGAGTTGAAATCAAAACAAAACCAAGTTTCTTTAAAAGAAATACGTTTTACGCCCAATACCGAGGAGCATGATTTTAATTTTAAATTGGAACATGCGAAGAGTTTTCTGGAGGCCGGCGATAAAGTGAAGGCATTTGTATTTTTCAGAGGTCGCTCCATCGTATTTAAAGATCAAGGCAAAATTTTATTACTGAAATTTGCTAAAGCGCTTGAGGAGTACGGGAAAGTTGAAACAATGCCCAGAATGGAAGGTAACAGAATGAATCTGTTTGTTGCCCCCTTAAAGAAAAAGAGTTAATGGCTCAGAGCACAAGAAATCACAACAAGGAGGTTTCTGACTTCTTTGAATGATTATATATGTTTAATTAAATTTAAAAAAGGATTATTATGCCCAAAATGAAGACAAAAGGTGGAGCTAAAAAACGATTTAAGCTCACAGGAACGGGTAAAGTGAAACGTAAACATGCTTTTAAAAGTCATATTTTGACTAAAAAGTCTAAAAAACGCAAGAGAAATCTTCGTTACTCAGGACTTATAGCAAAAGTTGATGAGAAAAATGTGAAAGCATTGCTCGGTAAATAAGCAAAATTAGGTTTCAACACCCGGACGGAATGTTTGTAAAAGTGTCCCTTGGACCGCATCCGCCAAAATTAATTAAGTATTAACAAAATATTGAGCAAGAAAGAGTTTTAAAACCGCCAATATTTAAAAAAATTTAAAATGCCAAGATCAACAAATTCAGTAGCATCGAGAAAAAGAAGAAAAAAGCTTCTTAAAAAAACCAAAGGATATTTTGGAGAAAGGAAAAATGTTTGGACCGTAGCGAAAAATACTTACGAAAAAGGACAAACATATGCCTACCGTGACAGAAAAACTAAGAAACGTAATTTTAGAAAACTCTGGATTCAGAGAATTAATGCCGGAGCGAGATTAAGCGGTATGTCTTATTCTGAATTTATGGGTGCTGTTCACAAAAAAGACATTCAATTAAACCGTAAAGTACTGGCTGATTTAGCAATGAATCATCCTGAAGCTTTTGCAGCAATTGTAAAGTCTGTAAAATAAGTTTCAACCGAAATAAAAGTTTAAAAGGAGATCATTTGGTCTCCTTTTTTTTATTTATTGCATAAATGTCACCATTCAATTTGTAATTTTACAACTTTTGCTTACTTTAGATATATAATTTAAGAGTCCGGTCTAAAAAGTATGTTTT